>JACRGQ010000010.1 GCA_016217735.1 Nitrospinota bacterium | reverse complement strand
TCTTGAGCCTGTTTCTCAGGTCGGCGGCTTCTTCGGTTGTTATTCCCCTTGCTTTAAGGTCGGACGATCCAACCCCCTCCGCGTTGAGAAAGGTGATGATTATCTCTCCTTCCCTCAAATGGGGCTTTTCATAAAGCTCGACCTTTCCGTCTTTATAATGCCCCCTGATAGCTTCAAGCATTTTCGATCCTCCTTTGAATAATATATCCGAAA
The DNA here is from genome assembly GCA_016217735.1 of Nitrospinota bacterium. NCBI lineage: Bacteria > Pseudomonadati > Nitrospinota > Nitrospinota bacterium. Next base: position 4,303 of record JACRGQ010000010.1, on the reverse strand, counting down.
CCCCTAAGAAAGTCCCCCGATGAAATTCTGAGGGGACCGGGTCGGCAATTCAAGATGACACGCCCACTGAGCAAGTCGGCCCGTTGGGCCGATGTACCGGGCCGGAAAGATAAAGAGAGTTTTGACAATATAACTGGACCCCCGCTTTCGCGAGGATGACAACAAAAATCAAACGGCGAAGGAGCGGGGTCTCGCAACGTGGCCGCGTGGCTTCAGGCGTACTGGAGCTTGCCTTGTTCAAATACCGGTGAAGATGTCCGGGTGTTCCTTCCTGGCGGCTTCAAGAATCCGGGCGGCCCGCGCAACCGCTGTTTCCGCTTCACCCACCGAAATATGCGTTCCGCCTCCGTAGTCGCCCACGGCGCGCATCTCCCGCAACAAGGAGTACATTTCACCAAGCTCCACCGGCCACCTGCCCGTTTTTACGAGTTCACGATGCAACGCGGTTTCCACCGAGGAGTGTTTTTTAAAGGTTTGGCCCTTCACGGCGAAAAGCGCGGAAACGGCATAAAAAGCCGCGTAATAGGAACATGAGGAGCTTGAATCGGGGTCGGAGGGCAAAAGAAGTTTTGCGCTCTCCAATGATTTAATGCCGCGTTGCCAGAGGTCGTTGGCCTCCAGGCTCATGCGGGAATGCCTTCCCGCTTGGCGTTGCGGTAGAGCGCATATTCTCCCGCCGCATAATCCTTTTCGCTCACCGGCATTGCATGAATGGGGCGCAGCACTTCCAATTGCAGGGGGTACAAGGCATGGACGATTGTCTCAATCTCCTTGCCCAACTGGATGGGGCCATCAAGAATTACAAGCAGATCGATATCGCTGTCCGGCTCCGCGTCTCCGCGCGCTTCCGAGCCGTAGAGCACCACCCCTTTTAGGCGATTGCCATAGACGGCGGCCAGATCAGTTTTGATGCGCTGCGGTAATTCCATAGGCTTTAATTATACCCGGTTCTTCACATAAAGTGACCATATCGGCGCGGCCTTCCGGGGCCGGAAATATTCCCCCTTGCGGCGGGCGGCGAATTGTTCCATATTGTAAAAAGCCGCTTTTAAAAGTCCCGCAAAATGATAGAATACACCCGCTTTTTATTTAAGGAGGATTTGCAAGCATGAACGTTGAAGAAAAGGTTAAGGAAATAATCGCCGAACAGTTGGACGTGGACGCCGAAGAGGTTACTTCGGACGCCTCGTTCATCGAAGACCTCGGCGCCGACTCGCTCGACACCGCCGAGCTGGTCATGGCGTTTGAAGAGGCGTTTGACATCGAAATCCCGGATAACGATGCGGAAAAAATCCAGAAAGTGAAAGACGCCGTCGATTACATCAAGACAAAGAAATCCTGACCTTCCATGACCAGAAGAGTCGTTGTCACCGGCGTGGGGATGATCTCCCCGCTGGGGAATTCCGCCGCCGAATCGTGGGAAGGAATTAAAACCGGAAAAAACGGCATCGGGCCGATTACCCGGTTCGACGCCAAAGACTACCCCGTCACCTTCGCCGGGGAAGTGCGGAATTTCGACCCGCTTCCTTGGATTCCCAAAAAAGAGATCAAGAAGATGGATATCTTCATTCAGTACGCCGTCGCCGCGGCGTTCATGGCGCTGGACGACGCGAAACTGACGATAGACGACGCCAACGCCGAACGGGTGGGCGTGATCGTCGGTTCGGGGATCGGCGGCCTGCCCGCCATCGAGGAGTACCACAAGGTTCTGCTGGAGAAGGGACCGCGCCGCGTGACCCCGTTCTTCATCCCGATGGTCATCACCAACATGGCCAGCGGCAACATCTCCATCATGACCGGCGTCAAGGGGCCCAATAGCTGCATCAGCACCGCCTGCGCCACCGGGGTGCATGCCATCGGCGACAGCTTCCGCATCATTCAGCGGGGCGAGGCCGACGCAATGATCGCCGGCGGCGCCGAATCGGTCATCTGCCCCACGGCGGTGGCGGGTTTCGCGGCGGCGCGCGCCCTCTCCACCCGCAACGACGATCCCGCCCATGCCTGCCGTCCGTTCGACAAGGACCGCGATGGCTTTGTGCTGGGGGAAGGCTCCGGCATCCTCATTCTGGAAGAATACGAACACGCCAAGGCGCGCGGCGCGAGGATTTACTGCGAGCTTACCGGGTACGCCATGAGCGGCGACGCATTCCACATGACCAGCCCGCCCCCCGAAGGGGAAGGGGCGCAGCGCTGCATGAAAAAAGCGCTGGAAGACGCGAAGATGAAGCCGGAGGATATCGACTACATCAACGCCCACGCCACCTCCACCATGGCCGACGCGCTTGAGACCAAGGCCATCAAGGCGGTGTTCGGCGCGCACGCTTATAAGCTGGCGGTATCGAGCACCAAGTCGATGACCGGACACCTGCTGGGTGCGGCGGGGGGAATTGAATCGGTGTTCACCGCGAAGGCCATCCATGAAGGAATTTTGCCCCCCACCATCAACCTCGAAAATCAGGACCCCGAATGCGACCTGTATTGCGTGCCGAACCGCGCCGAAAAGCGGGAAATCCGGGCGGCGCTCAAAAATTCGTTCGGGTTCGGCGGCACCAACGCAACGCTTGTGATGCGTAAAATATAAGCGCAATGCTGTTTTTTAGCCGTAAAAAACTTAAAAACAAAGACGCGGAACGGCAGAAAATCCTGCACGAGTTCGAGCGCCGGATCGGCTACAGGTTCAAGGATATTAACCTTCTAAACACCGCGCTCTGCCATCCCTCCTATCTGCACGAAAACCAGATCAAGGATCAGGAACACTACGAGCGGATGGAATTTTTGGGCGACTCGGTGCTGGGGCTCATCGTCTGCGAGCACATCTATGAGGAGTTCCCCCACTACAACGAGGGCGGACTCTCCGACATCAAAAGCCACGTTGTTTCGGAAAAACAATTGGTCGGCTGCGCCAAGCGGCTCGACTTGGGAAAATACATCCTGTTCGGCGCGGGTGAAGCCCGCACCGGCGGCCGGCGCAAGAGCTCGATCCTCGCCAACGTTTTCGAGGCTGTGCTGGGGGCCATTTTCCTCGACGGCGGTTTCCAGAAAGCGAAGGATTACCTGCTGCGCCACGCGAAAGAAGACATCATCATCCACCCGCCGGAACGCGAATCGAGCAACTACAAGGGAATTTTGCAGAAATACTGCCAAACCTACTTCGCCGCCGATCCACATTACCGCGTGGTGGCGGAAAAAGGACCCTCGCACTCCCGCCGGTTTGAAATCGAGGTATGGGCGAAAGAGCGGAAGCTTGGCGGCGCCGACGGGCGGAGCAAAAAAGACGCGGAACAGCGCGCGGCCGCAAACAGCATCCGCTATTTCGAAAACGCCGAATTCAAGAAGCATCTGGAAGGGAGCGATGAGGGAAGCAAAAAGCGGAAAACCGGCCAGGGCCATCCGGTCCACGAAACGGATTAAACCGCCCCTCCTTTCCCCGCATTTCATGTGATAGGCTGATATTCGATGGCACGCGACAAGCGCCTTGTCCTGAACGAAATCTTTTATTCGCTGCAAGGGGAATCATCCCGGCAGGGGTTGCCGTGCGTGCTGGTGCGGCTCACCGGCTGCAACCTCCGCTGCGGCTACTGCGATACCACCTACGCCTATCAGGAAGGGCGCGAAGTGAGCATCGAAGAAGTCGTCGATGAAGTGAAAAAATACGGCTGCCGCCTGGTGGAAATCACCGGCGGCGAGCCGATGGCCCAGCCCGAAACCGCCGAACTGGCCCGCTGGCTGCTGGAGTTGGATTTTACCGTGATGGTGGAAACCAACGGTTCATATGATGTTTCCGCGTTGCCTGACGGCGTGGTAAAAATCGTCGACATCAAAACTCCCGGCAGCGGCGCGGGAAAGAGCTTTTTGTGGGAGAACCTCAAGCATCTCGGCGAAAAGGACGAGGTCAAGTTCGTCATCACCTCCCGCGCCGATTTCGATTGGGCCGTGCGGCAGGTGAAAAAACACGGCTTTGCCGGGATCCGCGCGATCAACATTTCACCCGCCGCCGGCATGGTGGCGGAGCGGGACACCGCGCAATGGATACTTGATAGCGGCCTGCCGCTGCGGCTCAACCTCCAGCTTCACCGCATCCTCTGGGGCGGCAAGCGCGCGGTGTAAACTCCAGATTACCTTTCCATTGTCATCCTGAGCCTGCCGAAGGCGGGCGAAGGAGATACTAATCTATTCATAAGTAAGGCGACATTGTGATATACTGCCGTTCATGGAAACGAAAGACGGCAGAGGGTTAAGTCATGGGACACTGGAGGAGATTCGGGTACGGGCTGTGTGGCAGGTAGTAGAGGGTGGCGCGAGC
>JACRGQ010000009.1 GCA_016217735.1 Nitrospinota bacterium | reverse complement strand
GTAACCCCCATTTCTTTGCTCAGTATCGCGCCGAGGTAACAGGCAAGGGCGAGGAAGATGAAACCTTTGCGCGGCGGCGCGGCGGGGGGAAAGGCGCGGAGGTAGGCGATGAGCGCGCCAAGGTAGAAGAGCAGGCAGAGGAGGTCGGAGCGCACGTCGCGTGTGGCGGCATAGGCGTTTGCGGGGTGCAGGGCGAAGAGCGTGGCGGCGATGAAGGGAACCAAAGGTTTATCCGGCAGCAGCCGCGCGGCTAGGAAAAAGACCATTATCGCGCAGGCCCAGTGAAACAGTATTTGGTCGAAGTTGTATATCGCGTCGTTGGTGCCGGCGAAGCGGTACTCCAGCCAGAAAAGGGCGCTGACCAGTGGGCGGTAGAAGCCGGGCCGCATTTCGAACCGCGCATCGTCCACGCGGCATCCCTCGCAGAAGTCTCCCTGAAACACCCGCAGGATTCCATCGGACGCGGTTATCAGGGGGTTGTTGTAGGTGACCATGCGCATATCAGTGGTCATTTCCATGTCAATGCCGGGGCGGAATGTCAGCAGAACGGCGGCAAGAAGTAGTAGGGAAAAGAGGATGCGGCGCACACGGGGATTGTTCATGAAAAGATGATAGCAGAGCCTCATTTATGGTGGGTATACAATTCATCAGTCCTTGTATGCCGAGGGGAGAAGCTTTGACAATATGTCTGGGTGCCGGATCAGTGTCCGGTATGACAAAACGAGTAATGCAGGTAAAAAAAAGGCATGGAGCCGAAGCCCCATGCCTTTAAAAGGACTAAACGGTTAGCAGCTTACTGCAGACCGCCAGCGGTGGAGTCCCAAGTGAATATCTTGGTGCCTTGTGGGTGTGAAGCGGTAATAACGAAGCCATTGGTGGTAAGTGCCGGGGTGGCGGTAATATTCTTGGTCGATTTGAAGCCAATAGCGGTAAGCGAGGCCAAGGTGGCTGTATATGCGTTGTTGGTTGCGTAGTACGACTCTTCGGACAGAGCCATGTTGCGCACGTCGGATTCGGCCGCGCTGTCGTTCGCCTGCTTCTTGTAGTTGGCGAACTGCGGGATGGCTATCGCAACGAGGATACCGATGATCGCCACGACCACCAGCAGCTCGATGAGCGTAAAGCCCTTTTCGCCCTTCAGGGTATTCTTGAACATGTTATAACCTCCAAAAAAGTTTATTGCCTTTGGCGCTTTGCCGCGCCCTTAAACACTTGCCCATTCGATAGTGCAGATTTCAGGCCAAGATGAAAATTTGCATTTTCCACCCTCTGCATGGCCGATATACTACCATATAAATCAACCTAATAATGGGAAAATGTATCTGATGCCATGGAGTCGCCTGAACGGGTAAATGGAACCTGAACCGGCCCAAAAGTTGTCCGACATGACAAAAATTGTCATGTCTTCCAAGCCGGAAGGGGGGGGGAGTTAAATAACTTGAGTTGTTTTACCGCCTCGCATAGCATTCCATAAATGGGGAAGCCGCTAAATCGCGATGAACTGAAAAATGCTTATTTAAATCTGATGTCCGGCTTCGGCATTGCCTTGGCCGTGCTTGGCCTCGGCCATCTGATTCTGCCACACAACGGCGAACCTTACGAGTGGGCCCAGTACCTGCTTCTCGGAGGGGTTTTTCCCCCGCTTCTTCATGCCGTCCATTTTCCGTTCCGCCATGCGAAGGCACGTCCGGTTGTGGAAATATTCCGGTGGGGTTCCTCATTCGCGGCTTTGGCGTTTTGCGTTTTTATCGTTCCCGGCGGCGATATTCCCGTTATTTGTGGGTTTGCGCTGGCCCATTGGTTTTTTCTTGGCGGCGCCAATGGTGTGGCGGTGCATGACCGGGAAAAAATCGGAGTGTCTTTATTCGTCTTGGTGGCGGCGTATGCGGCATGGGGACTGTTGTCCAGGTTCTTTTGGTGGGAACCGTTTGGCCGCTTCGTAACCGGCGGGGCGCAACAGGTTGTTGCGGCGATCCTGGCGGCGGCTTTTGCCATCTGGTATTGGCCGCAAGACGCGGTCAAGCGGAGCGCTCCCCGCGCTTTCTCCATTCCGCGGATTCTGGCGGAACTCGCCCTGATATTGATATTGGCGCTGGTTGCATTCCAGCTTCCCTATGAAATAACCGATCACCACGATTTTTATGTTGGCAGCGCGGCCTTGGTGCGCCAAGGGGGGTGGCTATTATGGGATGTGCCCAGCCAGTACGGATTTCTGGATATCCTCCTTCTGGCCGCCTTGCCGTTCAAATCGTTGCATTTCAGCCTTTATGTTGCGGCCTCGGCATTGCAGTTATTATGCGCCCTCATTATGTACGGCATGTTAAGGGCGCTTCGGCCGGGCGCATTCGGAGCGGCGGCCGGAACATTGTTAACCATCACCGTGGCGTTTATGGCGGTGGATGCGCCGCAACATACCGGTTTGAACACCCATCCCAGCGTCAGCGGAATGAGGTTTCTTTTTTGCTACCTTTTCCTGGCGTGGAGTTATTGGAACATCACGGCGGAAAATGGCGCCGGAGGCGCGCGAAGTGCGCGTTTTTGGATCGGTTCCTGTCTATGGGCGGTTGGCTGCCTTTGGAGTTTCGAAAGCGCCATTTACAGCACGAGCATTTGGCTGCCCCAATCCTTGTGGTTGGCATGGGAAACCGCCAAGCAGGGTTCTGGGGCCGAAAATACCGGCCAATGGCGGCGGGCAGCGCTGATTTTTTTCACTTCCCTGTTGCCGTTGCTCATCCTGTTCGGGGCGGTTAATGCTTTCTACATTTTCGGTTTAGGCCATTTGCCGGATTGGTACGCGTTTATTGAGTATGCAGCGGTGTATAAGGGTGGCTTCGGCGCGCTTCCCATAGAACCACTGGGCGGCGTATGGGGGCTGCTGCTGGTATTTACCGCCGTTTCCGCCTGTGCCGCAACGGCTTTCCGGGATCGTCTTAAGGAATGGCCCGCGCTCATCGGAATAATGGGACTCATCTGGACCACGGCCAGCTATTTTATCTCGCGCAGCGCCGAGAGCAATCTTCTCAATCTTGCCCCCATCCACTTCACCTGTGTGGTCACGGCTATGGCGGCTTTCAAGGAGAAACCGGCCCACCGGCTTATGCTATGGGCGGTTTTGATCCCCTTAAGCGCGGTGTTGCTTATCGCCACATGGGGAAGTCCGAACCTGCCCCGGTTTTTCCACGAGACCTTCCGGATGGATCATGCATCGCGCTTTTATGGGCTGTTGCCCAAAGCGGAGGAATCGTTCGTGGATATTCTGAAAGAGGTTAATTATAAAAAGGGGGATCCGCTGGTGGTGATGACCTTAATGATGCCTCCGCCGTTAGCCGATGCTGATTCCAAAGGGCCGGCTGACGATATCGGGCTTTACCGGTTTTGGCTTCCGATGGCGCCCACCGGCGAGTTTTGGCTTCTGCCCCCGGAGCGGCGGACGATTTATATCTCACGGTTCACCGACAGATTCCGGGAAGGCGGCTTATTGGTTATACCGCATGAGACTCCCATAGGCCAGATAGGCGGATTTTTCGCCTGTATAGACGTAAAATACCGGATGACGCTTGAGCGGAGCAACAACGATTGGCTTGTCAGGCGGTACGAGCCGCGCTAGCCGTCTCCATATGGGGCGGCGTGGGAAAGTGGTAAACTGCGCCTGTTGAAAGGGGATTCGGGAAGATGCATGAACCGGTGGAATTGCTCCTGTATTCCAAGGAAGACTGTCCCCTCTGCGGGGAGATGGCGGCGGCGGCCCGTGAAGCGTCCCGCAGAATCCCGCTTTCCGTCACCTATGTGGATGTTGCCGCCGACCCGCGGCTGCAAAACGAATACGGGCTCGACATCCCGCTTCTTTTCCACAACGGCGTCTGCATTGCCAAGCACCGGATAACGCCGGAAGAGCTGGTGGCGAAGCTGAAGCGCCGCATGGGGAATTTTTAGCCGATGCCGCGTACGTTGTTCTTCGTTCTGTTTTGGCTGGCCGCCGCGATTTGTCCGGCTTTTGCCGGGGAAGCGGTATTCACCGGCCAAGAGGAGGTGCTGCGGGGGCTCGGCTATTCCTACCGCCTCCGCTTCACGGAGGCGAAAGAGGTTTTCGCCCGGCTTGTCACCACATACCCCTCTTCCCCGGCGGGCCGGTTTTATTCCGCCGCCATCGGCTGGGGGATGACGGAGTCGGACGCCCGCTGGCGCGTCATGGCGTCGCTCTATGGCATTACCACGCCGCCGAAAAGGGAGGTGCGGGACGGCGCGCCGCTGGAGGCCGACCTCAACGCCGTGATCGTTCTGTGCGACGCGATATTGGCGAAGAAGCCGGACGATTTCGAGGCGCTCTTCTACAAGGCGGGGGCGCACGCCTTCCTCGCCCGGATGCACGGTTACGGCGGCAATTATTTCGGCGCCATGTCCCACGGCAAAAAATGCACCGCCCTTTTCGACCGTCTCTACGCGCTCTATCCCGGCCAGGGGGATGCGATGATCGGCCCGGCGATATACAAATATCATGTGGGGAGGCTTCCCGCGCCGCTGCGGTGGATCGTTGGGCTGCTCGGTTTAAGCGGCACGAAGGAGGAGGGGCTGGCGCTGGCCGAAAAGGCGTATGCCGCCGCGGTGCTTTCCCGCGTGGAGGTTGCCGATTTCCTGGCGCGCACATATGTGCTGCATGAAGGAAATCCGCATAAGGCGCTGGAATGGATCGCGGCCCTCGAACGGGAGTTGCCGGGCACCATGGCGGCGGAGTTCGACCGTCTTCTCGCGTATCATGGTTTGGGGGATGCCGCGAATGAAGAGGCGGCGATTTTGCGCCTGCTTGGCCGGCTGCCCGAGGTGGATTCCGCGGTGCGCGCGCAATGGGAGCCGCTACTGGATTTCGCGCGCGGCTCGCTGCGCGAAAAGCGGGGCGACCGTCCCGCCGCCGCGGCGTTTTTCAAAAAAACGCTGGCGGCCCCCGGTCTCGACCCGTGGCTTAAGGCCGAGGCGGAACTGAAACTGCGGAGAACGGACGGACGGCGATGAAAGTCCTTATTGTCAAACTCAGCTCGATCGGCGATGTGGTACACGCCATCGCGTTTGTGAACCGGCTCAAGGAGGCTGTGCCGTACGCCGAAGTGGACTGGGTGGTGAACGATGCGTACGCCGGACTGGTCAAAAACGTCCGGGGCGTACGCCGGGTCTGGCACTTCCGCCGGGCGGCGTGGGGGAAGGAGTGGCACCGCCCGCGCACATGGGGGGAGATCGCCACGCTTATGAATTGGATACGGCGGGAAAAGTACGATGTCTGCCTCGACTTGCAGGGATTGCTCCGCAGCGGGTTGATCACCGCGCTCTCCGGCGCGAAAATCCGCGCCGGGTTTTCCAACGCGCGGGAGGGAAGCCACTGGCTTTACAGCCACCAGGTGGAACCCGGCAAACAGCCCCACGCAGTGGCGGCGCTGTTCCGCGCCCTGTCGCTCTTCGCCATCGAGCCGCCGCCGCGCCCCGATTTCACTTTCGATATTCCCGCGCAATCCCGCGCCCAGGTGGATACTTTGCTGGAGGGACTCGGCATCCGCGGCCCCTTTGTGGTGTTTCATGTGGGGGCGCGCTGGAAAACCAAAATGTGGCCCGCCGCCCATTGGCACGCCCTCGCGGGGGATGTCCGCGGCAAGAGCGGTTTGCCGGTGGTATTCACCGGGTCGGAAGCGGATGTTCCGCTGATTAACCGGATCATCGATGGCCGGGACGGGCTGTACAACCTGGCCGGGGGGTTGGGCCTCGCGGAGACCTCGGCGCTGTTGGCCCGCTGCGCCTTGATGGTGACGGTGGATAGCGGCCCGATGCACATCGCCGCCGCGTTCGACCGCCCGATAGCGGCCATTTTCGGGCCGACATCCCCCCAAAAGACCGGCCCCGTCAGCCGCGGCCCGGTCGATATTCTGCAAGCGAAGCTCAACTGCGTCCCCTGCTTTTCCCGCGCCTGCAAACGCAAGCACGAATGCATGGAGGAGGTCGCGCCGGACGAAGCCGGCCGCCGGGTGATGGGGATGTTGGGCCGCCTGAATTTGAGGTAAGCCGTCCGCCATCTTTGAGGCGGCCGAGGCGTTTAGTTTGGCAGTGGGTTGGTTTTTTTATAAAGCAACTAAACGTTCAGCATGATAACGTTTTAAATGATCAAAATGCGCAATAACCGGATGGGGGCGCTTGCCGCTGGCGAGTAGAATCAATGACTTTTGTCATGGAACTTTCTATTATAATCCAAACTTTAAGAAATATGCATGAATAAAAGTCATAGTCCATTTTCTTTTATCGCCTTAAAGTGTACCGAATAAAGGTTAGAGGTTCTTGGGCGCCCAAAATGGGCAGAAAGGGGTGATTGCGCAATGGCTAACGAAAAGTCTCAAGGTTCAGGCAACGATCACGTTTCTTACTGGCAGGTCTTCATGGACGATTGGTGGCTTCTGTTTTTTCTCTGTGCCGCCATCTTTTTTATTTCCTACACCACTTGGGGTGTGATGGAACTGGCTTCGGTGGGGATATCGCCACTCGAGGGATTAGCATCGCCTGCCGCGCCGGCAGTAACGCCGCCAGCGGCACAATGATCCGTATTAATAGTTAGGGGGAGGATAGCCGATGAGCATTTTTATTCCCGAGAAACATTGGTGGCGTGAACCGCTGGACAAAGATGAAAAAGTCTGGCTCGCCATCGCTCTCACAACCAGCATCGTTTTGACGCTGGCCATGCCGTGGTGGCATGTAACGCAGAAACAGAACCCGTCGAGCGAGTACTACAGAATCAAGCCGGATACGTTTGATGCCGCCACCGACCGTTTCATCCAGCAGTATGGGGTGAAGGACGAGGCGGGCGCCATCAAGCAGGAAGGGGGCATCGATGTCGTGGCGCCGCCGCCGGGCGATGTTTTCGTGCGCGGCCAACAGTTCAAGTGGTCCCCCGTGTTGAAGCTGAAAATGGGTTCCGAATACCGCATCCACCTTTCGTCCATCGATGTCTTGCACGGGTTCTCGGTGCAGCCGATCAACATGAATTTCGAGGCGGTGCCGGGGTACGATTACGTGCTGAAAGTCACCCCGACGACATCAGGGGTCTTTAACATCGTCTGCAACGAATTTTGCGGAATCGGCCACCACACGATGGTCGGCCGCATTTACGTGGATTAAGGGGGATAGGGTATGGAAGCTGTATTCAGGACTTGTCCTGTCACCGGCCTCAAGGTTGAACGTAACGCGGAAACGCTGGTTATGTTCAATGCCGTTACCAGCATAGTGTTTTTGCTGGTCGGCGGGCTGTTGGCGTTGTTGTTGCTTCTCACGCGCTGGCAGGCGGTGCACCTGCTGCCGGCCGATTTTTTCTACCGTCTTCTCACGCTGCACGGCATCGCCATGCTGGTGGCGTGGATAGTGTTCTTTGAAATGG
>JACRGQ010000008.1 GCA_016217735.1 Nitrospinota bacterium | reverse complement strand
GGCGGGAAAACCGAAAAAAGTGGCCCTTATCGCCGTCATGCGGAAACTGCTGCACATCGCCTACGGCATACTTAAAAACAAAACCGCCTTTAACCCGAAATTGCACATGAAAACCGCTTGACGCGCAAGACCGTATCTACCATGACAAAGAAGGGCAACCCGCGCCTGCAAAACATTGAAGCCGTCCTGAAGCCTGCGGCCTAAAGCTGGCTGTTCATCCCGCGTAAGTGGTACCATAGGATTTATCCTGTGGTTGTTTCCGAAGGAAACAAGAACTCTTGGCCCTCACGGGCCAACAACAGGTTAAAACCTGTTGTACCGGCACAAAGGGCAACCCGCGCCTGCAAAACATCAGCCGTCCTCGAAGCGTGAGGCCTAAAACTTTCCGTCCATCCCGCGTAAAATGATTACCTCTGGTGCCTGGCGAATAAGTCGCATAGTCAAGCCTTGCCCCCCATCCCCTAATTGCGTCTTCCAGGCCTCCCTAATGTATGTGCTAGAGTAGGAAAGAATCGATTAGGAGCTTGGGCATGATGTGCGAAAGATATTATCTGGGAATTTGTTTCGTATCCCAATCTGCTGCCATTCAAGCGCCTATATTTGGCTTTTCTGAATTTATTTCAGCCTTAGCGTTATTGGCCATAATCTATACGGTAACTGATATCCAATATAAATTCCGGATTGCAATCGCTCCTTGTAACCTGGTTCATCTGACTTACTACCTCACAGTTATTATTGGGTTTGGAACGCTTCTGACGGATATTTGGATGAGGGAACAATGGTTGGTACCCTTATCATTTATTAGCCAATCAATATGGCAAGGATTACTCGGCGGCCTTTTCCTCTCACTTGCGCTAACTTGGATTTACTATGCTGCCATTAAGCCCCCCGTGTTCAGCGGAAAAAACTACCGAAAATATGCGCAGGAGCTATTTAAATTAATTTTGAAGGGATCAGAGAGCGAACTTCCAGTTATTGCGGCTGAATTAGCCCGATCCGCCGAACCTTTAGTTAGCCTCTCAAGACAAGATTCTCCTAAATGGCAGAACAACACCAAAACGAAAGAGGAAGGAAAGAAGCGCAATAGCGATGCCGGTGATTATGCTCATGACGTTTTGCTGCTAATCGGCAATCGGAAACTATGTAGGCATATTATTGCGTCGTCACCCGGGACAGCGATTGCATTCTTCAATGCTATCGCCAAAACCGGAAAATACGGCGTTCCAATAGGCCAATTCGCAAAAAACATCTCCACAGAGGCGATTAACAGCAAAGACTCGATCTTGTATCATGAAGATGAAGGCTACGATTCCGGGTTAATTGGATATTTGAAACCCTTTAGCAAGACTATATATGGCAACTATCAGCTAGTGGAAGCGCTAGGTTCTAATCACGGCTCCCCGCTTGATATTCACTATGAGGCTGTCTGGGCATGGGACGCATCTCAGCTTGAAGCTTATTCAAGGGCCGTGCTAATCACCCTAAAAAGCTACCTTGATAGTGGCAGTTGGGGCCAACACTCCTTTGTCTTGTACCGTGCTCTTGAGAATATAAAAAGCTCATCACTCCGGGAAGTTTACAAAATCAACGATATTCCGTCAGATTATTATTCAACGGATATTTACAAGAGATTCACAGTTGCGGTCAGTTTTGTTAGAGATGCCATAAAATCAATTGAGCAACATAATTCACCAGCACCAGCTAAGCTACGGGTGCGGGAGCGGAAGGATTGGGACTTTTACGACCATATCGCGGAACTTATGTTTGAGATCATATTCTCTGCCGCTTCAGTAAAGGCACCGCCAGATAAGTGTTGGGGCATTCAGCACAACGCGGTGTGGGGTAAGTTTTTTGGATTATCCGGGAATGGCAAATCGTGGAAGATCGTCAAATTTAAACTTCGGCGATTGCTTTATGATGAAATACTTCGGATGGGGGGATTTCCAAATTATAAGTCTTTCAGAATTTTAGGGTTTTGTCTGAATGTAATGGGGCTTAAAACTGGGAAGAGAAGTGAAATAAACCGCGACTACACTCCACTTCACTCCACTTCACAAAGCAGTTCTTTCATGGACCAAGGCCAACTATTTGCGTTTGCGGGTTATTAATCCAGATGTTGCTGAATCATGCCTCATAGGGAACATTAGTTTTGACGAGCAGGGGAATCGGCTAGTTGCAACGTATGCCAAAGGATTGACCAAGGAAGCCCCTAAAACATATTTGGAACTTAGAAAGGATGAAAGGCCCATTCAATAATTTGTCGCAAAGCTTTTATTCGACAAAAAAAGTTGGCGTGGAGCCATCCCCCGCTTCCGCTACTCGAAATCGGGGAGGGAGATGCCGATGGCGTCTTCGGCGGCGCGCAGCGTGGCCTCCGCCACCTTGCGGGCTTTCGCGGTGCCGTCGTGCATCACCTCCATCACCTTCTTCGGCCGGGCCGCCCACACGGGGCGCTCGGCGTCGAACTTCGCCATGCGGGCGGCGATGTTCTTCACCAATATCTTCTTGCAGTCCACGCAGCCGATGGCGGCGGAGCGGCAATCCTTATCGATCTGCGCGCAGGTGGCGGCATCGCTGAAAACCTTGTGGAACGAGTGGACGTGGCACACATCCGGGTTGCCGGGGTCGTTGCGGCGGACGCGCGCGGGGTCGGTGACCATCTGCCGCAGAATCTTGTGTTCGCGCTCGGCGGGGGTATCCGACAAAAAGATGGCGTTGCCGTAGCTCTTGCTCATCTTGCGCCCGTCGAGTCCGGGGAGTTTTTTCACCTCGCCCAGTTTTCCTTCGGGCAGCACGAAGACTTCCTTCTTATATATCTGGTGGAAATGCCGGACGATCTCGCGCGTCAGCTCCAGGTGCGGAAGCTGGTCGATGCCCACCGGCACGAGGTGCGCGTTGTAGAGCACGATGTCGGCCGCCTGCAGCACCGGGTAGCCCAAAAAGCCGTAGGTGTGCAGATCGCGGCTGCTGACGTTTTCCATCTTCTCCTTATAGCTCGGCACCCGCTCCAGCCACGGTATCGGCGTTATCATGGAAAAAAGCAGGTGCAGCACCGCGTGCTGCGGAATGAGCGACTGAATGAACATGGTGCAGGTGTCGGGTTTCAGCCCCGCCGCCAGCCAGTTGATGCCGATGTCGATGACGTTTTCCTTGAGGTTGGCCGTATCCTCGTAATTGGTGGAGAGGGCGTGCCAATCCGCCACGAAATAGAAGCAATCGTAATCCTTCTGCATCTCCACCCAGTTTTCCAGCGCGCCGAGGTAGTTGCCGAGGTGGAGCTTGCCGGAGCTTTGCATGCCGCTCAGGACGCGTTTCTTCGTCATACCAGCAGATTCACGATGCCTTCAATCAGCGGCCAGATGACGTGCCGGACGATTCCCAGCGGATCGAACAGGATGATGACCATCAGCAGGATGACGCCGACCGGCTCTATCCGCGAATAGGCCGCGGCGGCTTTGTGCGGCAGGAGGCCGACCATGATCCGCCCGCCGTCCGCCGGGGGGATGGGAATCAGGTTGATGACCGCGAGGATGACGTTCAGCAAGACGGAATAGTAGAGCATGCCGACGATGGGGAACATGATGGGCGAAGCGTCGGCGGGGATAAGCTTCTGGTTCATGAAGGCGATGTAGTAATCGGTCCGCGAATCGAAAAAACCGGCCCCCCATATCAGCAGGGCCGAAAAGAGCGCCAGCAGCAGGTTGGTGCCCGGCCCGGCGGCGGCCACCCAGACCATATCCTCCTTCGGGCGGCGCAGCGCGAAGAAATTCACCGGCACCGGCTTTGCCATGGCGAAGAGCATGCCGGTTGAAAAGAAGAACACCAGCGGCAGCAGGATGGTGCCGAACGGGTCTATATGGTGTATCGGGTTGAGCGACAGGCGGCCCATCCGCAGGGCTGTGTCGTCCCCCTTGCGGTAGGCCATGTAGCCGTGCGCGATCTCGTGCAGCACGATGGCGAAAATAAGCGGCAGCGCCATCACCGCGATGGTCTGCACCGTTGAAAATTCCCTTACTGGCGGCATTGGGTGAAAATACTGCATCCACCGGTGAAATGCATCCAAAAACTTAACCCGGATTATTGGCAGTGGCTTATTTTCCCGGCAGGACACGCATTCTTGCGTGTCATCGGCCCGACGGGCCGACCTGCTTGCCGCTCCGCGCCAATGTCACACAGGATGGGAGGAGCGGAATGGCTTTTTTCCATCCGCTCCGGAAAAAAGCGGACAGTCTGCGGGACTGTTCCGTCTTTTTCACACAAGCGCCTCGGCGCGCAGTGTAAATGGCCTATAGGCCGCTGTGTGACCTACCTGAATTTCAGCAGCGTCCAGACATCCGATTTGGCGTCGCTCCAAAATGCCACCGGCCCGCCCGGCTTGTGCCAATGCGGATCGCCGGTGGTGAGCGCATCGAACAGCGCCGGGCCGCGCGCGAGCGCCACCCAGACGGCGGTGAATTTTTGCTCTTCCTCAACCGCGGGCGCGATATGCCGGGCTATGCGCAACCCCAGCGACGCGGCATTCCCGCGCAGCACCGGCAAGAGGTCGACGTGCCGGTTGGATATGTTGTACATCAGCAGCCCGTCCGGCGCCAGCTTTGCCAACGCCTCGCGCGTAAATTCGGCGGTGATGAGGTGCGCCGGGATGGAGCCGCTGGTGAACGCGTCCACCACGATCAGGTCGTACGACCCATTGGGGGCGTTGCGCAGATTGAGGCGGCCATCGCCGGTGATGATGTTGACCTCCGCCCCGCTTTCCGCAATATACGTGAAATGGCGGCGCGCCAGACCGGCCACCACGGGATCCAATTCATAAAAATCGTAGCGGCCGCCCGCCTTGCCGTAGGCGGCCATCACCCCGGCCCCCAGCCCGATGACCGCCACGCGCCGCACCGCCGGAAGCCGCCGCAGGGCGAGGCCGACGCCGCTTTGTTCATGATAATAAGCCAACGGCTCGCCGCCGCCGATGCGCTGGATGCCGTGGATATGGGTGCCCGCCACCAGTTGCCGGTACGCCGCGCCGTCATTGTTCCGGACATCCTCCACCCGGTATGTGCCGTAAAAGCTCCGCGCCGCCTCCACCACCTCCGTATGCCACCCCATCTCCTGCCGCGCCCAACCCAACGTGGCGACGGAGACAAGCGCCAGATTGAAAGCCAGGGCGGCGGAGCGGCGGAGCGGAAAATCCGACGTCACGATGAGAAAAATCGCCGCCAATATGACGAGGCTGAACTCGAACTGCGTCTTGAAAATCAGCGGCGCGATAATGCCGGCGCCGATGCTCCCCAGCAGCCCCCCCAGCGATATGTGGAGGTAAAACGAGGTGAGCAGGAATTTGTGCGGCTTCTCCCGCTCCAGGTTGCCGTGGAAGAACATCGCAATGCCGAAGAGCGCCGCCAACGCCACCGCGATTTTTGCATAAAACGGCGCGGCGGCCCGCCCGTCGTGAAACAGCAGCAGCAAGAGTATCGGTATCAACACCGTTAAGGCGCGCAATTGGCCGGCGCGGGAAACGGCGGGAAAGGCGAAGCAGATGACAAACGAAAGGAGGTAGAGGGCGAGTGGCAGCACCCAGAGCAGCGGAAAATTCACCACGTCCTGCGTGAGGTAATGGGTGATAACAATGAGCGCCGCCGACGGGATCATGCTCCGCACCACCCAGCCGCGCCGCGTTTTCGGCGCGACGGCGGGCGCGGCCATTTCGCCTGGCGCGGCCGGCGCGGCGGAGGTTCTTTCCGCCGTTGAATGAAAACAGTAAACGCACGCGGCAACAAGCGCGGCGTAGAGCGCGTAGAGCGCCGCCCATAGCGCCGCCTGCATGCCGGTGGAGATACCGGTTTCAATCAGCAGCGGATACGCGAAAAGGCCCGCCAGCGATCCGGCGTTGGATACCACATACAGGATGTAGGGATTGGCGCCGCTGTACCGCGCATCGGCGGCAAGCCATCGCTGCACCACCGGGCTGGTGGTGGAAAGGACAAAGTAGGGAACCCCCACGGTGGCAAGAAGAATCAAAAAAATGCCGGCGGGAGGTTCAATGCCGTGGCCGTACGTTACCGCGAACGGCACAAAGAGGAGCGACAGCGCCGTGAGACCGGCCTGATACATCAGGTGGCGGCGCGCGCCGTACTTCGTCACCACCCAGTGCGATGAGGCATACCCGGCGAACAGAAGGAGTTGGAAAAAAATGACGCAGGTAAGCCAGACCGCCGCGCCGCCGCCGAAGAGCGGCAAAATCATTTTTGCCACCATCGGCTGCACGAGGAAGAGAAGGAACGCCGAAAGACCTATCGTGGCGGCGTATACCATGTATGCCATAGCCGCCATTTTATCAGATGCGCCGGATCAGAGCGGGGTCAGGCGTAGAATTCGGCCAACACCTCTTCGGCGCCCGCCCGCAGGAGCGTTTCGGCCAAGCGCACGCCCGCCTCCAGCCGCTTGGCGGGGTTGACGGCGATGGTCTCGCGGAAGTAGCGCTTGCCGGCGAGATCGCTCACCAGTCCTTCAAGAATAAGCGTTTCGCCGCTGATGACGCCGTATGCCCCAATCGGCACCTGGCATCCCCCGCCGAGGCGGCCAAGGAACGCGCGCTCCGCCTCCACGCAGATGGCGGACGGCTGGTGGTGCAGGCGGCGGACGATGGCATTCACCTCTTCGTTCCCCGCGCGGGTTTCAAGGGCGAGCGCCCCCTGTCCCACGGCGGGAAGGGAGATGGCGGGATCGAGCAGTTCGGTGATGTCGTTTTCATAGCCGAGGCGTATCATGCCGGCGGCGGCGAGAATGACGGCATCCCATTTTCCCGATTCCATCTTCTTAAGACGGGTCTGCACATTGCCCCGCACGTCGACTATCCGGAAATCGGGGCGGACGCGGAGCAACTGGCACTTGCGGCGGAGCGAGCTGGTGCCGATACGCGCGCCTTGCGGCAAATCCCTGAACGCCACGCCGCGGCTCACCAGCGAATCAAGCGGGTTTTCGCGCTTCGTGATGATCGCTACTTCCAGCCCTTCCGGCACCGCCGTCGGCACGTCCTTCATGCTATGCACCGCGAGGTCGATCTCTTCGCGCAGCATCGCCTCTTCTATTTCCTTGGTGAACAGCCCCTTGCCGCCGACTTTCGCCAGCGGCACGTCCAGTATCTTGTCGCCGGTGGTCTTGATCTTCACCAGCTCGACCGAGCCGACTTCCACGAACTTCAACATTTCGCCTTTTATGTGTTCGGCCTGCCAGAGGGCGAGCGGCGACGAACGGGTGCCGATGCGGAGGTGCAGTTTCGCCATGTGTGGTTATTCCAGGTTGAAAAGGTGTTTGGCCAGCTCGGTGATCGAGCGGCGGTGGTGCGGGTCTTCGCCTTTCACGGCGTGACGTTTCAGTTGCAGGGTGGGGTCGTGCAAAATCTTGTTCACCATCGCGGACGCCATCGCGTTGACCGCCTCGCGCTGCTTGTCGTCGAGGTTCAGCCGCGCGAAGGTCTTTTGCAGTTCGCGCTCCTTGATCTCCAGCGCCTTCTGGCGCAGCGCCACGATCATCGGCTCCATCTCCAGCTGGTCCAGCCAGTCGGAAAAGCGCGAGACCTCGGCCTGGATGATCTCCATCGCCTTCACGGCCTCTTTTTCGCGCTCCCGCCGGTTGGCGTCCACCACCTTGCCGAGGTCGTCGATGTCGTAGAGGAACACGTTCGGGATGTCGTTGACGGAAGGCTCAATATCGCGCGGGACGGCGATATCGATGAAAAAGACCGGCCGGCCGGCGCGCGCGCGCATCGCCTTTTCCACCATGTCGCGCTTGATGACGTAGTGCGGCGCGGCGGTGGAGGAGAGCACGATATCGGCGTCGGCGAATTCGTCGGGGAACTGCTCGAACGGCACGGCGCTGCCGCCCAGCTTCACGGCCAGGTTCGCGGCGCGCTCATAGTGGTGGTTGGCCACCAAGATGGTCTTCACCCCCTGGTTGACGAGGTGTTTGCCGGCCAACTCTATCATCTCGCCCGCGCCGATCAGCAGCACGGTGCGCCCTTCGAGGCTGCCGAAAATCTTTTCGGCCAGTTCCACGGCGGCGTACGAGATGGAGACCGCCGATTCGGCCACGGCGGTTTCGGTACGGACCCGCTTGGCCACGCTGAACGCTTTTTCAAAAAGCTGGTTCAGGATGCGCCCCGTCGCTTTCACCTTGCGGGCGTTCTGGTAGGCATCCTTCACCTGCCCCAATATCTGCGGCTCGCCCATCACCATCGAGTCGAGCGAGGAGGAGACCTTGAAGAGGTGCTCCACCGCCTGCTCGTGGGCGTAACTGTAAAAGTACGGTTCCAGCGAGCCGGCATCCAGCTCATGGTAACGGTAGAGGAAATTCTTGAGCGCCTGCAGGCCTTTTTCGGCATCTTCCACATGCGCGTAAATTTCCACGCGGTTGCAGGTGGAGAGGATGACCTTTTCGTCGATCTCGGGGATTCTGGCGAAGATTTGTTCCGCCGCCTCTTCCAAATGTTTTTGGTTGAAGGCGAGCTTCTCCCGCACCTCCACCGGAGCGGTGTTGTGATTGAGACCTAAAATTACCAGCGCCATGCGTTCTATTATCCCCTCAAGCGGTGGATTCTCCAACCTCCCGTCAAATCAATATTTTATTCTCTTATTTCCAGGCCCATCGAGTCAAGAAAATGGTGAACCCATGCCTCATTTTTTTTCGTGCCGTTTTTTGGTGAAAACATGGGGAGAAGGAAGAAATTTTTTTGCGTGAATGCGATAGTAACGAAGCATGTTGAAAGCGGAAACCAACAGCTTTAAAAACAGCGATTTCTCCTTGTGAAAAAAAATTTGTTGATAACTTTTCACGGCGGATGTACCGCAGTTCGCAACTCCTTTGTTTTTGGCAGCTTCCCGGTAACGCATTGTAAACATACGCCGTACTTATTGGTTACGACTTAGGCAAAGAGTAAAAATGGGCCTATTTTATGGCCCAATTCTTTGGTGGCGGTTTTTCTCCACAACTTATCCACAGATGCTGTGGATAAGATTTTTGAGGCGGCGCGACAATAACCTTGCCATATCAATTTAGAGGTGGAACTATCGCCTTCCCGCCGCCGGTTCCCGCGCAATTCCCGCCCCGGCAGCATCCGCCGACGCATCGGAAAACAGTTCCCGCGAACCGCGGATCAACCGAAATCGTCGGGCGGCTCTTTGAGGAACGGCAGGAACCGCGCTTTTTCGATGCACTTGGCGTACGCCTCTTCCGGGCTGATCCACCCCTTCTGCACATGCCCCAGGATGGCGTCGTCCAGCGACTGCATCCCGAATTTTTTCCCGGTTTGGATCATGGAGGGGATCTGGAAGGTCTTTGCTTCGCGGATCATGTTCGAGATGGCCGGGGTGACCACCAGTATTTCCAGCGCGGCGCAGCGCCCCTTTTTATCGATGCGCTTGAAAAGGTTTTGGGCCACCACCCCTTTCAGCGCTTCCGACAGCGTGGTGCGTATCTGCCCCTGCTGGCTGCTGGGGAACACGTCGATGATGCGGTCGATGGTTTTGCCGGCCGACGGCGTGTGGAGCGTGCCGAAGACCAAGTGGCCGGTGGCGGCCGCTTCCAGCGCCAGCGCGATGGTTTCCAGGTCACGCATTTCGCCGACGAGGATGATGTCCGGGTCTTCGCGCAACGCGCCGCGCAGGGCGGCGGAGAAACTTTTGGTGTCGCGGCCGATTTCGCGGTGGTTGATGAGGCACCCCTGCGGCGTGTGGACGAATTCTATTGGGTCTTCAATGGTCAGGATGTGATCCTTGCGCACCTTGTTGGCGTAATCGACGATTGCCGCCAGCGTGGTCGATTTGCCCGATCCGGTGGGGCCGGTGACCAGCACCATCCCCTTGCCCAGCAGGGCGAACTTTTTGCACACCTCCGGCAGGCCGAGATCCTCGGCGGTGAGTATCTTCTGGGGTATCTGGCGGAACACGGCGGCGATGCCGTTTTTTTGCATAAAGAAGTTGGCGCGGTAGCGCGCGAGGCCGGGTATTTCGTAGCCGAAGTCGATGTCGCCGGTCTCTTCAAAAAGCTTCACCTTTTCTTCCGGCGCGATTTCGTACAGCATCGATTTGAGTTCATCGTTGCCGAGCAGCTTGTACTTGATCCGCTCCATCTCGCCGTTGATGCGGACGATCGGCTGGTTGCCGGAGGCGAGGTGGAGGTCGGAAGCCCCCTGATCGTTCATCAGCTTGAAAAACGCGTCTATCTTTGCCACGTTACGTTCTCCCCAATTTCGCCTTGAGCAGTTTTAGCGCCGCGTCCTCGGGAAACTTTTTTCCGGTCCACAGCCGGAACGATTCGCTTCCCTGATACACCAGCATCGCCAGCCCGTTCATGGTATCGGCCCCCGCCTTCCGCGCCGCGGCGAGGAAGCGGGTCTCCACCGGCGCGTAAATTATATCATAGACAAGTTGCCCCTTGCGGAAAGCCGGATCGCGCAACGGCAACGGGTCGCCCTTCTTCATGCCGAGTGGCGTGGCTTGCACGACAAGATCGGCTCCGCGCAAAGCGGCCGGGACAAGCGGCGAGCCGCTCAAGATAAAATCGGCTGAACCGAACGCGCGCAGCACTTTCACCAAGCCGGCGGGCGAGCGCCGGCTGATGACGGTCAACCGTTTCACTCCAGCACGCAAAAGCGAAACGCCTATTGCTCGCGACGAACCGCCGGAACCGATGACGACGGCGGTTTTGCCTTTCGGCATAAACTTGGCATTTTCAAGAGATCGCAAAAAACCGATGCCGTCGGTATTCGTGCCCGACAGCTTCCCGTTGCGGTTGATAACCGTGTTCACCGCTCCTATATCGCGCGCTTCCTGCGTGATTCCGTCAAGGTGTTTCATTACTTTCACTTTGTGCGGCACCGTCACGTTTACCCCCGCGATGCCAAGCGCGCGCAGCCCCTCAACAGCTTTTTTCAATTGCGCCGGTTCCACATCGAACGCCACATAGGTATAAGGCAGCCCCAGCTTCTTCGCGGCGAAGTTGTGCATGAGCGGCGAAAGGGAATGGGCGACGGGGTGGCCGATGATGCCGAGGACGTTATCCGGCATGCCGCCTCATTCTGGCAATGGAACCGGCCAGTTGCGGACGACCTTGTTGGAAGAGGCGCTGGGAATCTCGACCGGCGTGCCGTTCACCTTCACCTTCAGATAAAAGGAGTTGCCGGTGGTGAGCACAAACTTTTGGTTGCCGCGCAGGAAAACGGTTTGCCCGGCGCGAACGTACATATCGCGCACATCGGTATCGTCGATCAGCACATAGACCCACACGTCCTGCTCGACGGCGGTAAGCCCCATGCTGTACCTGTACGCCCGCTGGGCCGGTTCCTGATCCGGCTCCGCCTTGGGCCTCTCGGCCGGTTCCGGTTTCACGGCGGCCGGTTTTTCAACTGGTTTCTCAATTGGCTTCACGGGGGCGGATTCGGATATTTTCACCGCCGCCGTTTCGTGGGCATTGACCGGCTCTTCCGCGGGCGGTTGCTCCGCCGCCGCCGGAAGCTGCGGCGGAGGAGGCTCCACCGGCACCGCCAACAGGTCTTCTTCTTCCGGTTTTTGCACTACGGCGGTTTCCCGCGGCGCGGTGGAGCGCGTGATAAACACCGCCAGCAGGGCCACCACCAGCAAAATCCCCGCTCCAGCGGCGATCAGCGGGAAATTGCGGTTGAACTCGTCTTTTGAAATGAGCGGCAGCTTACGCTCTTCGGGCACCAAGGGCTGAAATGGCTTCAACGGTTTCTTGACCGCTTCGTATTCCGCCACCAGGCTGTCGGCGTCCATGCCGAGATGCGAGGCGTAAGAGCGCAAAAAGCCGGTAACAAACACCGGCGCGGGAAGGGCGTCGAAATCGTTCTCTTCCAGCGCCAGCAGAAATTTTTGGTTGATGCGCGTTGCCTTGGCTATTTCGTCCAGGCTCACGCCGCGCATTTCGCGCTCTTTTCTCAGCCGTTCACCCAGTCCACTCATAATTGTTTTAATTTTAAGTTCTTTTTAGGTCAAAATGGCAATAAATTATCAAGCATATGAGAAAAAATTTTTTCGGGGGGTATCCGGGGGGCCGGCCGGCCGGTCTGGCCCTGTTGAGCGGCATACTGCTCACCCTCGCCTTTCCCCCGTTCGGCCTTCATTTCGCCGCATTTTTCGCCTTTGTCCCGCTCCTTGCGGCGCTGGACGGCAAACGGCCCGCCACCGCGCTGCTGCTGGGGCTTGCCGCCGGCTTCGTTTTTTTCGCCGCCACCATCCCCTGGCTCTATACCGCCCTTTCGGTGTACGGCCACATCAATACCCCCCTGAGCATTTTGTTGATGCTGCTGCTGGACATCTATCTCGCGCTGTTTTTCGCCATCTTCGCCTGGCTTGCCTCACGATGCACTCCCGGCGAAGCGGTGATAATGGCTCCCGTTTACTTCGTGGCGCTGGAGTGGGCGCGGGAAACGCTCTTTAGCGGTTTCCCCTGGGCCTTGCTGGGGGAAAGCCAGTACGCCGCGCCGGCGATGATACAGATCGCCTCCTTCACCGGCGTGGCGGGGGTTTCGTTCCTAATCATGTTCGTCAACGCCGCCGTAAACTATTTCCTGCGTCAGGTGAAACAGGGAGCCGCATCACCGCTCATACCGTTGGCGGCGCTGGCGGTGGTGGCGCTCAACGTTTTTTGGGGAATGGGTGCAATCGGCGCGCTGGAAAAGGCCGGGGGCGTCCCCTTCACCGCCGCGCTGGTGCAGGGGAATATCGCGCAGGATGAAAAGTGGGATCCGCGGTTTCAGGACATGGTGATGGGCCGCTACCTCGGGATGACCCGCGAAGCGGCGCTGAAAAAACCGGACATCATCATCTGGCCCGAGGCGGCGGTGCCGTTTTATTTCGGCAACGCGCCGCATTACACCGGGGCGGTGCGGGCCGCCGCGCGCGAAACGGGAACGCCGCTGCTTTTCGGCGGGCTGGCATTTGAGCGCGGCCCGCTGGGCGAAGACCGTTATTTCAACAGCGCCTTCCTGATCGCCCCGGACGGGCGCGAATACCGCTACGATAAAATCCACCTCGTCCCCTTCGGCGAATACGTGCCGTACCGGAGCATCCTCTCCTTTGCGCGCAGCGTCACCAATGTCATCGGCGGCGACGTTACCGCGGGCGAAAGCACCGAGCCGATACGCGTGGACGGCGTCACCGCCGGGATGCAGATATGCTACGAGATCATTTTTCCCGAAGGCTCGCGCGCCTTCGCGCAACGGGGGGCGCGCCTGATGGTGAATTTGACGAACGACGCGTGGTACGGCCGCAGCGCCGCCAGCGCGCAGGAGATGACGGCGCTCCCGTTCCGCGCGGTGGAGAACCGCCTGCCGGTGCTGCGCGCCGCCAATACCGGCATCTCCGCCGCCGTCACCGCATCGGGAAAAATCGTGCATCCCACGGCGCTTTTTGAAACAATAACCGCGGTGGAAACGGTGATTATCCCCCCGGTTGCCGGGCAGACCTTTTACACCCGCTTCGGCGGGGTGTTTGCCTACGCCTGCGTGGCAATGGCGGTTTGGCACTTTATCGCGGGCGGGTGGCGGCGGAGGAAAGAACCGTGAAAATCCTTGTTACCGGAGCGGCGGGGCAGATAGGCCACCGCGTGGCGCTGCACCTCGCGGCGCGGCACCATGTGGTGGCGGCTGTGCGCACCGGCGGCATTCCCGGCATCGAGAACGTAACGATGGACATCGCCGAGCCGCTCTCCGTGCGGATCGCCGTGGACCATGTGATGCCGGACGCGGTGGTGCATTGCGCCGCCATGACCAACGCCGACGATTGTGAAAAAGACCGCGCGCTCTGCCGCCGGGTGAACGTGGACGGCGCCCGCGCGCTGGCGGAAGAATCGGCCCGCGTGGGCGCGAAGCTGGTCTACGTTTCCACCGATCTCGTCTTCGACGGCGCAAAAGGGAACTACGCCGAAGACGACAAGCCGAATCCCCTCAGCTATTACGCCGAAACGAAACTCGAAGGAGAGCGGATAACCGCCGCCACGATGGCCGATTACGCCATCGCCCGCACCGCCGTTGTCTTCGGCAAGGGGGGCATCCCCCCGCGCGGGTTCGCCGTCTGGCTTGTCGAAACCCTGCGCGCGGGAAAAAAAGTGCGGCTTTACACCGACCAGTTCCGCAGCCACTTTTATCTGGGCGATTGCGCCGCCGCCATCGGCCTGATGCTGGAGAAAAAACTCACCGGCCTGTATCACCTTTCGCCGGGGAGGAAGGAATCGCGCCACGCCTTCGGCATGGCGCTGGCCGAAAAGCTGGGCCTTGACCGCTCGCTGATCGAAGCCATCGGTATGGACGACGCCGCGATGGACGCCAAACGCCCCAAAGACTGCTCGCTCTCAAACGCAAGGTTCGTGGCGGCCACCGGTTTCGAGCCGTCGGCGCTGGGCAAAAGCCTCGAATACCTCAAATCGGAATTTGAAGGATGAACTTCGGTGTCTCAGTTTGAAACTAATGCTTGAATGGAGCATGAGATTGCTTCGCTAACGCTCGCAATGACAGTGATTTGTCATTGCGAGGCCATCGAAGATGGCCGCGGCAATCTCAAACTGATATACCACCTGAACTTCACAGAGATGGATATTTGATTATCATTAGGAGGAAGTGTCATGCGAATGAAAAGACCACCACATCCCGGCCTGTCGGTGCGGCACGATTGTCTGGAACCTTTGGGGTTATCCGTGACTGAAGGGGCGAAAATCCTGGGTGTGACGCGGCAAGCCCTGAATAACCTGGTGAACGGCAAGGGGGGCATTTCGGCGGAAATGGCGATTCGGCTTGATAAGGCGTTCGGCGGAGGCGCCGAAACATGGCTCCGTCTGCAAATGGCCTACGATTTGGCCGGGGCGGAAAAGAAGGCCGGAAAAATGAGAGTGACGCGGGTACGGAACAAAACCGAAGGTGTGAATGTGTAGCTTATGGCCGGCGATGGTGGCATCAAGCCTGAATTAGGGGTCAAGATGCCTTTTGGCGAAGTAGCCGCCATATGGCCCACTCTCAATAATTTAAGAGGCTGCGCGGTTAAATTAACCTAGACCACAACCCCTTCTTTAATCTTCTGCAATCTTCTACATACTTGGAACTGTCGGAAGTTGCTTTGTCTGCCAAGTACGGCTATCTTCATTCGATGAAGCAATTCGAGGCGGTAATCAAAGTCATGGAAGAAAATGGCGGTTATGCCACTCTTGGATTTCTAAATCAAAATGTTCTTAAAATAAAAGATTGCGAGTGGAAAACCAAAACCCCATTCGCAAGTATTCGCAGGATTGTTCAAGATGAAAAATATTTTTTCAAAATAAAACCCGGCTTATGGGCTTTAAAGTCACGTCAAAAAGCGCTTCCACCTGACATAATACCGAAACAATCAATTTCTAAATCTGAGCAATTAACACTAAACCATAGCTATTATCAGGGATTGCTTGTTGAAATTGGAAAAGTGAAAAAGTACGAAACATTTGTGCCAAGCCAAGATAAAAACAAACTCTTTTTAGGGAAAACGTTGGGGGAAATTAGCTCTCAGGAAAATTATTATTTGTTTGGCTACGACCATTTTGTGAGGAAAGCAAAAACTGTTGATGTTTGCTGGTTCAATGAAAGAAGAATGCCCAGTGCCCTTTTCGAAGTCGAACATTCTACAGACATCCAGAATTCCTTGCTCAAGTTCGTTGAATTGCAGGATTTCAATACCACGTGTTTTATTGTCGCAGATAAGGTGCGTGAGAGAGAATACAAAAGCAAACTGGCCCTTGCGGCCTTTTCTCCAATTAAAACAAAGGTTCAATTCGTGGATTATGAAAGATTGGTCGAATGGCATACAAAGGCTTTAGGAATGGAAGAACTTGAAAAAACAATCAGATACTAAGGGGATGTTATTGCATGTGCGACAACGTAATCAAACATAAAAACCATTTTGAAAAACAATTTAATGCCTTTGTGAAAAATCATAAAGGGTTTGGAAAGAACGACTTTCCCGAAGAAACGACTTTCCCGAAGAGATGATTGGCTTGTTGGATTCTTACATCGAAAAAAAAGGAGACGGCCTTTGCATGGATTTGGTAGTAGAAAGAAGAAAAATGGCCAAATTGGTTTATGCCTTTCTAGTCGATCTCAAGTCTGCCTCAAAATGATATTAAATAATCGGATTTTGGCGATTTCAGTTTGACTTGGGAATAAGCCTGATTATGTGGGCAGCCGAAAAGGGAAAGCTGAAAAATGCGGCTGCTGGCTGTTGAGTATGCGTGCGCGGGCGGCGAAGGGGGCGACCCCTTTTTTGCCGAAGGGCGCGCCATGCTGGCCGCCCTCATCAACGATTGTCAAAAGGCCGGCTTCGACGCCGTCACCAGTCTGGTTCATCCCAATTTCGATTGCGGCGGCATCCCCGGCGAAATCGTATACGTTCGCGGCGATCTTCTTGACACCGCACGGGAGGAGATGCGCCGCCACGATGCCGTTTGGGTCATCGCCCCGGAAACGCGCGGCAGACTTTTGGACTTCACCCGGCTGGCCGAATCGCTGGGGAAGCGGCTGATCGGCTCTTCCTCCCACGCCGTGGAAACCTGCGGCGACAAGCTGCTCGCCAGCCAATGCTTGCGCGGCGTGGCGGCCATGCCGGAGAGCCGCCCTTTTGATGGAACGTGCGGCGATTTTCCCTGCGTGGTCAAACCAACGGATGGGGCGGGCTGCGACAACACGTTTTTAATCCAAAATTCCGATGATCTGGCCGCTCTCAAACTGCCGGATGACATCGGGTTCATCACGCAGCCATTCATCCCCGGCGAGCATTTTTCCGCCGGTATCGTAAGCTGCAATGACGACGTGGAACTGTTGGGCGTCTGCCGCCAACAAATAACGGTGGCCCCGCAACTCCGTTTTGAAGGGGTGGAAGGGCCTATCGATTACCCGCATTCCGAAAAAGTGGCCGCGATGGCCCGCGCCGTGAAATCGGCCATCCCCGCGTTGCGCGGCTATTGGGGGATGGATTTTATCGATGACGGCTTCGGCGCGCTGACGCTCATCGAGGTCAATCCGCGCCTTACTTCCTCCTATCCTTTATATAGCGCCGCCGCGCCGTTCAAGATCCCCCGTTACGCCATCTTCGGGACGAAGCAATGAATTTTCTCGGATTGGACATCGGCGGGGCATTCATCAAGCACGCGCTGCTATCGGCGAAGGGGAAACCGGCGCGCGGCATCGTGCCATTCGAGCTGTGGAAACAGCCGGAAAAATTGGCCGCAATCCTTAAATCGCTCAAGCCCGAAAAACCGTATGCCGTTGCCATCACCATGACCGGCGAGTTGTGCGATTGCTTCAAAAACCGCCGCGAGGGGGTAAGGCATATTGTGGATGCGGCGCAAAAAGCCTTCGGCTCCGTGGCGGTCTATTGCGTGAAGGGGGGATTGCTTTCACCCGGACAGGCGGTGCGCCGCCACCGGGAAGTGGCGAGCGCCAACTGGCCGCTAGTGCCGCGACGCCTGTCGCTTCTCGCCAAGAATTTTCTAATGGTGGATATCGGCGGCACCACAACGGATCTCACGCCGGTGCGGGATGGCCGCATCGCCAACAACGGTTTTACCGATTACGCCAGGATGTGCCATGGCGAATTGCTTTATACCGGAGCGCTGCGGACGCCGCTTCCGGCGGTAACGGGCGCGCTGACGATAGGCGGCAAAAAAATGCCGCTGGCCGCCGAGACGTTTTGCATCATGGCGGACGCGCATCTGCTGCTCAAAAATATCAGGCCGCGTGATTATGCCTGCCCCACGCCGGATGGCGGCCCCAAAACCGCGCGGGCGACGGCGCGGCGGCTTTCACGCGCGTTTTTGGCGGATGACGGCGAGCTGGGTAAAAACGATCTGCTGGCGGCCGCGCGCGAAGCTGCGGACATCCAGAGCGCGCAGGTGGTTGGGGCGGCGCGGCTGTTTAACCTGCCGGTTATCGCCGTGGGAACGGGAGCTTTCATCCTGGAACCGGCGTTCGCGGCGGGAATATTGACGCGGCATCCGCTGGCGGCGGCGAAAGAGGTGGCGGCGCTCGACCCGTCGCTGGCGCTGGCGTGGCTTATTAAGGGCGGCGCGTGAGGTTCTGTATCTTTATCCCCAGGATAAAGAGGATGAGAAAAAACGTGACGGTGTTCGCCACGATCATCGGCAACGACTTCATCAGTACGCCATAAATAGTCCAAAGCCCCACGCCAACGGTTAACATCACCAGCATCACCAATGATATGTCGTCCGTCTTGCGCGTGCGCCATGTCCGCGCCACCTGCGGCAAGAACGCGATGGTGGTGAGCGTCCCGGCAAGAAATCCCAGCGCGTCAAGGCGGTTCATCCGCGCCATTGAACCACCAAACCGCCCCGCCGCGCAAGGCAAACGCCCGCCGCGCATCCGGAGCGGTTGCGCCGGCGCCCTTCCCCGCCGCCTCATTTGTGCGGGGGCAACCGGCCTCCGTACAGGGTATAATTTCCCCACTATGCACAGAGATGACCGGTGAACCGCTATACGGCCAATGACGCCCCGCGCATCCTCATCGTCGAAGGGAATCAGCGGGGGGGGGAAGCCGCCGCCGGACGGATCGCCGCCTACTTTGAAAAGCGGAGCATTCCCATAACGTGCGATTGGGTGAATTCGGTGGAACGCTCGCTGGTGCAGGTAAGGTACTACGACTACGACGCCGCGGTGGTCGCCATGCATCCGCAGCCGGACGAATCGGGCGTCGATTTTATCGAACTCATGGAGCAGCGCCACTACCGCTTTCCCGTATTGCTGATCGCCCCGCCGGACGGCGGAGCGGAGGCCGCGGAGGAGGCGTTCCGGCGGGGGGCCGCCGGCGTTATCGTGCGGGGGGAGCATTATCTTGACGCGCTCCCCGAGGCGGTTGATAACGCCATCCTCCAGTTCCGCGCCCGGCGCGAGCAAGAGAAGCTGGCGGACGACGTGCGGGAAAAGAACAAGGAACTCCGGGCGCTGAACGATATCCTCGCCCGGCAATCGGTCCGCTTCCTCAAGCTCAAGAAGGAGCAGGAAAGCCAGCGGCGCAGGATGGAATCGCTGCTCAACGCCATGTCCGACGGCGTGGTGTTCGTCAACAGCCGCCGCGAAATAGAAATGCTCAACCCCGCCGCCCGCGCCATCTTCCGGACGGAAGGGACCGGCGGCGGGTTTTCGCTCGACGACCTCAAGGCGTTCACCGGCATCGATCCTTTCGACCGCCGGGCGGAAGACGAGACGCCGGCCGCCATTTTTTCCGTCGATTACCATGTCGCCGCGCGGATTGTGGAAGAAGACGGGGCGCAGACCGGCCGCATGGTGGTGCTGCGCAACGTGACGCAGGAGAAAGAGGTCGAACGGCTCAAGGCGGAATTCCAGTCGATGGTATCGCACGAGCTGCGCACGCCGCTCACCGCCATCCGGGGCGCCGTGGAAAATTTCCTGCGCGGCACGCTGGGCGGCATCACCGAGCAGCAGAGGGTCTTCCTCACCATGATCCTGCGCAACGTGGAACGGCAGACGCTGCTTATCAACGATATGCTCGACCTGGCAAAGCTGGAGGCGAACATGATGTCGTTGAAGGCCGCCCAGATGGAGCCGGAATACGCGGCGCGCCTTTCCCATGAATCGTTCCGCTACGCCTGCGCCGAAAAGGGAGTGACGCTCACGCTGATTCTGACGGAAGGGCTTCCCAAAATCTACGCCGACGAGCGGATGGTCTGCCAGATACTCGACAACCTCCTCTCCAACGCCCTCAAGTTCACCCCCAACGGGGGCACGATCAGTCTGGAGGCGGTTCCCCTCGCCGAACCCGATCCGGCGGTCGCCTTCCGGGTGATCGACAGCGGCATCGGCGTGCCGGATCATCTGAAAGAAAAAATATTTGACCGCTATTTCCAGGCCGACTCCTCCATCCAGCGGCAATACAAGGGAACCGGGCTGGGGCTGGCCATCTGCCGCAAGATGGCGGAACTGCACAACGGCACGGTAACCGCCGCCGACGCGCCGGGCGGGGGCGCGGTATTCACCCTCCGGCTGCCGGTATCGCTGGCATTGCGGAAAAAAATCGTGTTGGCGGTGGCCGACCCCGGCCAGCGCGGAAGGGACGAAGAGGTGCTGCGCCGCGAATTTCATTGCATCACCGCCGTGCCGGGGGATAACGTGCCGGCAAAAATCGCCGAGACCCTTCCCCAGCTGGTCATTATCGATTATCTTGGAGACGGCATGAACGGCTTTGGCATATACGGCGATATGAAGAAAAACCCCGCCACCGCGCGGATACCGGTGATTTTCCTGGGAGACGGCCTGACCGAGGGCGACAAGGTGCAGGCCCTCAAGGCCGGGGCGGCGGACGTCATCACCCGCCCCTACAACGCCGGCGAATTCCTCGCGCGCGTCAAACGCACGGCGGGAGGCGCCGCGTGACTCCCATCAAAATCCTGCTGGTCGACGACGAGCGGGATCTCCTGCTGAACATGGAGACGGCGCTCAAGGCCGAGGGCTACCGCGTGATCACGGCGGAAAGCGGCGGGGAGGCGATAGCGATGGCGCGCGGCGAGCGCCCCGACCTTATCATCATGGACGGCATGATGCCGGACATGGACGGCTTCACCGCCTGCCGCCATATCAAGGAAGACCCCGCCACCGCCGACATCAACGTCATCTTCCTCACCGCCAAGGACATGACCGCCGACATGGTGGAAGGTCTCGACAGCGGCGCCATGGACTACATCACCAAGCCGTTCCGTTACGACGAGCTTTTCGCGCGGCTGCGTTCGTTCCACCGGCTGTACAACTACCAGAAAAAACTGGGGGCGATGGTCGAATTTTCCAGCGCCATCAACCATCTCGACATCAGCAAGCTGGCCGCCGAGGTTCAGGCCAATCTCACCAATGTCATCCGGGTGGAGCTCTACTCCATCTTCCTGTACGACGAAAAACGGCGCCAACTGGAGTTGGTCGTCTCCAACCACCCCCACCTGGCCGAGGCCGGCGAACTGGCGATCGGCGTCGATCAAACGCCGCTGATGCGCGCCGTGGTGGAGCAAAAGCGGATCATCCACGTCAGCGAATTCTCCAAGTCCCCCTATCGCGCCGGACACCGCGAGAAATACCACGACGACTACGCCATCGGCGTGCCGCTCATCATGGGCGACCGGCTCATCGGCGTGATGAACCTCAACGGCAATTCATACGGTTTCTTCAACAAGCCGGATTTCACGTTCATCCGGCTCGCGGCGGAACATATCGCCAGCGCCATCTCCAACGCCCTGCAATACCGGAGAATCCAGGAGATGGCGGTGACCGACGCGCTGACCGGCGTCTTCAACCGCCGCCACTTTTTCGAGCAGCTCGCGGCGGAGTGGGAGCGCTTCGAACGCTACAAAAGCGCCCTTTCCATCATCATGGCCGATGTGGACTTCTTCAAGAAGATCAACGACACATGGGGACACCCCTGCGGTGACGTGGTTTTGGCCGGGACGGCGAAAATCCTGAAAGGCCACCTGCGCAAAGTGGATACCGTCGCCCGTTACGGCGGCGAGGAATTCGTGATCCTGCTCCCCGAAACCGCCAGCGAAGCGGCCGCCCTCGTGGCCGAGCGCATGCGGGCCGACATCGCCAGCCACGCTTTCATGTGGGACGGAAACGTTATCCGCGCGACCATCTCGCTGGGCGTGGCGGACGTCATGGAAGAAGGGGTAACGCTGGCGGAACACCTTCTGCGGAACGCCGACCAAAAACTGTACCGGGCCAAAGAATCGGGCCGCAACCGGGTTATCCGCTAAACCGCCGCCATGCCGTTTTCCGCAACGCTCCTCATCAGCTACCTGATCGGTTCCATACCGTCGGCCCTTATCGCCGGCAGGATACTGCTCGGCATCGACATCCGCACCGTCGGCAGCGGCAACGCGGGCGCCACCAACCTCTACCGCCTCGCCGGGCTTCGGCCTTACCTCGTTGTGCTGGCGGCGGATATTCTGAAAGGATACGCCGCCACCGCGTGGGTGGCGGGCGACGCCGGTCCCGGCATGGACGGCGTTCATGCGATGATCGCCTGCGGGCTGGCCGCCGTCGCCGGGCATATCTTCACCATTTTCGCCCGCTTCAAGGGAGGCAAAGGGGTGGCCACCGCGGCGGGCATGATGCTGGCGCTTGCGCCGGGCCCCCTGCTCGCCGCCGTGATGGTCTACCTCGCCATCCTCTATTTCACCAGCTACGTTTCGCTCGGCTCCATCGGCGCGGCGCTTTCGGTGCCGGTGACGCTGGCGGTTTCGCATTTCGCGCTGGGGGTTTCCACCCGCGCCGAAATACAGGCCGCCGCGGCGGCGATGGCGCTCCTCATCCTCTTCACGCACCGCGGAAACATCGCGCGGCTGCTCAAGGGGGAGGAACGCAAGACGGAGTTTTTCCGGAAGGGCCGGTGAGTCCGTGTCGACTTGCACGTCATTGTGTGATAATTTTATGAAACAATCATGAGCGAACCAACAAAAGCCCTTATCGTCGACGACGAAGACGTTATCCGCCAGATGGTCGGCCGTGTGCTCAAATACATGGGCATCGAAAGCGAGTTGGCCGACAACGGCTTTCAGGCCCTGGAAAAACTCGAAGCCGGCCGGTTTGACGTCATCATCGCCGACATCCGCATGCCGAACATGGACGGCATGGAGCTGCTCAAAATCGCCGGAAAGAAATATCCCGAAATCGACGTCATAATCATGACCGCCTACTCGGCGAAATATTCCTATGTCGACGTGGTGGAGGCCGGCGCGGCGGACTTCATCAACAAGCCGTTCAGCGTGGAAGAACTGAAAGCGAAGATGGAGCGGGTGCTGCGCGAACGGGCCACGATGAAAGAACTTATGCGCAAGTCCGCCCAGCTTGAAAAAGCCTACACGGACCTGTTGGCGCTCAAGGATGAGGAAGCGCGGCTCTGCAACGGCGTCAACCGCGAGAAGGAATTCCTCGCGGGGGAAATCGAGCGGCTGAAACAGGACAACGTCCGCCTGCGGTCCAAAGGCGGAGACAAATAATCCGGCATCCCCGCCACGTGAAAAAAAAACCGGTCATTATCCGCTCCCCCGCCGCCATGATTCGATGGAGCGCCGGCCTCAAGGGAACTCTCGGCTTTGTTCCCACGCTTGGCGCATTGCACGAAGGCCATGCGTCGCTGATCGAACGGGCGCGGCGCGAAAACGATACGGTGGCCGTTTCGGTCTTCGTCAATCCGTTGCAGTTCACGCCGGAAGGATTCCGCAAATACCCGCGCACCCTCGCCGCCGACGTGAAAATCGCCGGGGCGGCCGGCGCATCCGCCATCTTCGCCCCTTCGCCGGAAGCGATGTACCCCGTCGGGTTCCAGTCGCACATCGTCCTGCCGCCGCTCTTTGCCGCGTTCAAACAACAGAACATCGAATGGCACTACCGGGGGGTGCTGCAAGTGGTGATGAAACTCCTTCAGATCGTCCTGCCGGACCGCGCCTACTTCGGCCTGAAAGACCCGCACCAGCTTGCGCTGATCGAGCGGATGGTGGCGGACTTCAACGTCCCGGTCGAAATCCGCCGCTGCCCCACCGTGCGCGAGCGGGACGGGCTGGCCCGCTCATCGCGCAACGCGCTGCTCGCGCCGGTGGAACGGGCCGCCGCGCCGGTGATTTACCGGGCGCTGTGCGCCGCCCAAAAAGCGCTGCGCGGCGGCGAAACCCCGGCGCGGGCGATGCGCGCGCTGAAGACCGCGCTGGCGGCGGAACCGCTGGCCCGGCTGGAATACGCCGAGATAGTCGACCCCGCCACGTTCGCCCCGGTGCGCCGCGGCGCGCGCGAGGCGCTTGCCTACGCCGCCGTCTGGATAGGTGAAAAACGGCTGGCCGATAACATCCGCTTCCGTCTGAAGTAATTGTGGCGGCCATCCTCTATTTCGTCAGCGGTCATGGTTTTGGCCATGCGGTGCGATCATCGTTGGTAATTCGTGAACTCTCCGCGCGCGGCTGCCATTGCACGATTGTCAGCTCCGCGCCGCAATGGATTTTCGACGCCAACCTCGCCGGGTGCGATTACGCATACCGCGCCATGACGGTGGACGAAGGGGTTTTCCAGATCGACAGCCTGCACAACGATCTTGCGCGCACACACGAACGCTGGCGGGCGTTTGTGGACGGCGCGGAACAGTGGCTCGAAGCGGGCATGGCTCTTGTCCGCGAGACCGGCGCGCGCGGCATCGTTTCCGATGTCGCTCCGCTGGCCTTCCCGCTGGCGCGGCGCACGGGACTTCCGTCGGTTCTGACCGCCACGTTCACGTGGAACTGGATTCTGGACTTCTACCGCGATGAAAACCCCGCCTTCACATCGATTGCCCAAAGGCTGCGCGAATGGTACCTGATGGCCGATGCGATGATCCATACCCCGTTTGCCTACGGCTTGCCGCCGGTAACGCCGTCGTTCCACGTGCCGCTCATCGCCAAGAAAGCAGCCGCGGGAAAACGGGAAATCAGAAAGCGGCTGGGATGGGAGGATGTCCCGCATTTTTTCGTCTCGTTCGGCGGGTGCGGGGTGAACGGTCTCGATGCGCTGCGGCTGCGCGAAATGCCCGGCTGCCGCTTCGTTTTTTTAGGAGAGGCAAACGCGCGTGAAGGCAACATCATCCACCTTGCCAATAGCGATCCCGCTTTATTCATCGAAAAAAGCGGGGAAACCGTCAAGCTTTTGAAAAGACGCGGCGGCGAAGTATTTTTCGAGGGAAACATACATGACAGTATGTTGACCGGGAAAAACGCAAGCCAACGCGAAAATTTTCAAAAGATCGGCGGTTTCCATGTGTCGCATCAGGAATTGGTGGCGGCTTGCGACGCGGTGATTGGCAAACCGGGATACGGCACGGTGGCCGAATGCGTGCTGAACCGCACACCGTTCGTCTACACCTCGCGCGGTAAATTCGCCGAATACGAACCGATGGCGGCGGAGATGAATGAATACATACCCACGCTCCACATACCGCATGAAGAGCTGTTCGCGGGCGGCCTGCGGAATTATCTTGACCGCATCCCGCCATTTACCGCGAGCCACAAAACCGATCCCGGCACCGGCGCGCGCGACGCCGCCGCCATCATCCTCCGCCGGTTTGGGATTTAACCATTCATTAGCGCTCATCCAAACCGCCCACAGCCCCGCAAGGGAATCTTCGCGTGTGGTAAGATAGCAACATGAAAAAGTTGGCCAAAGAGGAAGTTCTGCGGATCGTGCGGGAGCTTCACGCCCGGCTTGACGCTGTGTACGGCGACCGGCTGAAAGGGGTTTACCTCTACGGCTCGTATGCGCGGGGCGACGCGCGGGACGACAGCGACATTGATGTTGCCGTGGTGCTGGCGGGGGAAGTGAATAGCAGGCAAGAGAGGGAGAAAATCGGCGACTTTGTTTCCGACCTTTGTCTTCGAGAAAATTGCCTCCTCTTGACCATGTTCATTTCCGAAAGTGAATTCAAGGAACAACCCTTTTCCCTTCACCGCAATATCGTGGCGGAAGGTATTCCCGCGTGACGGACGAATCCCCTATCCACCTTGAACGGGCTGATGAATTTTTGCGGGATGCAAGGGTCTTGTTGGAGTCCGGGGGGTTCGGCAGTTCAATCAGTCGTTCATACTACGCGGCTTTTCATGGGGCAAAGGCGGTATTGTTCCGGTTGGGCCATGACAGGAAATCCCATCACGCGGTCTGGTCGGCGTTTGGGAATCATGTCGCCAAGCCCGGTCTGATTGAAAAAGCATTCCATCGCGGGAGTCTCAACCTTTTTCTAAGCCGCATTGAAAGCGACTACCTTCCCCGTAAAAAGGATACGCTTGAGGATGCCCAACAAGCCCTCTCCTTCGCCGCTGAATTTGTTTCCGCTTGCCGGGTATTTGTGGAGAGCCGCGAAATGGGCGCATAGCCTCCTTTGTCGTTGGGTGTGGCGCCGCCATCATCTGCCGTCGCTTCGCGTTGTAGGAGGCCGAGGTCGCATCATGGGATCACTGCATATTGCAAATAATATCCATCACGGCCTTTCCTCTTTGCATACAACACACTCCTCGGCTAAATTTCACTTAGCTATTACTTTTAATCGCGGAACAATTTCTAGCCCACGTTGAGACTGATACTGAAATTCACCTATTACGTTTACAATGCGGCCGAGTCGGCCATCTGCACTCTGTATTTTTGAAGGAGCTGTCTCCCTTCCAAAGTCAACATGATAAACCCCATCGTTGTTAAAATAGAGGGCTTTGTTTTTATCGATTCTCTGAAGGAGTTCCCCAATAAAAAGGAAGCAAGCAGAAGGATTGACTCCGTCAAAATCAGATAGCGGGGTGTCAAACCAAGTATCTCCTCCCTCAAAAAGAGAAACAAAAGCAAATCCCCCCTTGCAGAACTTCTTGGCTTCATTTGCATCTGATATACCTGGGGGTGTACTATACACAGCGTCTTAAATAATTGCGCATAGTCTTTTAAGCTGTCCGTTTGGCCTCAGCCATTTATCCAACTGTTTTCCGATAACGACAATCAACTCCTCAAGGCTTTTGAAATACCTGTTATGGGTGCATAGGCGTCG
>JACRGQ010000007.1 GCA_016217735.1 Nitrospinota bacterium | reverse complement strand
TAGTTTTGAATTTGTCATCCTTGATTTCATTGTAATAGGGCATATTCTTCGCCGAACACAAAATGGCCATTGCAAGCGATTCCATCGCCGTCCTCATTTGGTTTCCAGAGGGAACTGGATATCCATGAATAAGCAGTTTTTCAGAAGCAATTAGACAATGAATTGCGTAGAAAATAAATGCGGCGATATACGCGTTCTGTTCGTTGCTGGTGCTTGTGGAGTCTAGCTGCTCATATGCCGTTAACGCCTTGTTGGTTTTTTCGGCAAACTTGTCAATTTCGGCGGAAAAATGCTTCTTAAAATTATTTGCAATAGCCGGGTCAAACTGGAAGAGTTCTTCTTTAATTTCTTGGATTCTGTTTATTGTCCGCAACTGTCCGCCTTTAAATCAGTGCATTAAATATTTCCGCATCTCTGTGGCATCGGCTTTCATCCGGCCCTGTTCCTTCGCCTTCCAGCGGTTTTCCCAGCCCATTTTGTGCGGCTTGCAGAGCGGGCAGGAGCGCTTTTTCAGCTTCATGTTCTTTCGCATGATGTAAATGATATTACCACGTCTTTTGTTTATTGGTAGCGGCGGCACTCTTGCCGCCGTAAGGATGGCGACAAGAGTGTCGCCACTGCCGAGAAAGTTCAAGGGAAAGAACGCTGGATGCCCGCCTGCGCGGGCATGACAGAGCCGAGAACGCCGCCGGCTTCGAAGCCGATATTTAACCCGCGTTATTCACGATAGGGCGGGGTTAATTCCCGCCTGTTCGGGGGAGTCCCCCCGCACACCCTCTTCCCACTTCGGTGGAGCCGGCCCGGTTTGAACATTTCTTTCCGGGTCTCCTTATGTCCGCTCCGCGAACAAGGGGGAAAATATTTAGAATTTCAAACCGACCCACTGCCCAGCTTGACCGCCCGTTGCTGTCAGACCGCTTTCGGTGGATAATGGGCGGGTGAAATAGTCCGTTACATTGCCTCAACTTTGTAAAATGGGAGAGACGCGGGAATATGCGTACCGCGTAAAGTATGCAAAACAGCGTATCAGGATCATCATCCCGGCATGAGGGCGTGGGTCAGTGGCTGCGCGCCGGGAGCCGTACACCGGTGGGCCGGATCATCATCATCTTAACCCTGTTCCTGATGGTGGCGTTCGCCGCCGGGTACCTTTACATCAATGTGCTCCGCTTCCGGCAGATCGAGAATAGCGACCAAGAGCGCAATGCGCGGAACAGCGGAATCTCCCTCCTCACCGAATCGTTGGGGCTGATGGAACAGAGCTTCAATCCCGCGCACGACATCCTGTTCTACGGCATGTTGCTCAAAAGCGGGGGACTCCCGCGCGCGCGGGCGGAAAGTTATATCAACGTTGAATTGCTTGCGGCGGAACAGGCGCGAAACGCGTTGCTGCGGTTTTTAAATGAAAAAGGGGGCGGACTCCCTCCCGGTTTCCGCCAGGAGGTTGACGCCGAGGCCGCCGCGTATGAAGCCGCCATGGCGCGGGTGCTGAATACGGTGCGCGGCGGGCCGCACGGCACAAAAGCGGCCAACATCGAAACAATGCTTGATGAACTTTCCTCCCTGCGGCGCCGCCATGATGAGCTGGGAGGGCGGATAAACGCGGAAATACGCCGCCTCAAGGCCGATTTCGACCGTTACGCCGAAGCGGATTCCCGCGCGCGGAATAGCGTGCGGAGCAAGGCGACAAGGGGCGTAATATTGCTGGAGACGCTGGTTTTTCTGATGGGGCTGATGGAGTTGGCCGCCGCGGGACGGGCCGCGATAGTCAGCCGCGCGCTGGGCGAGGAGCGCGGAAAATACAAAAAACTGATGGAGCAGGCGGGGGACACGGTCATCATCACCGACGCCGATACCGGGCTGGTGGTGGAGATCAACCGCAAGGGGGAAGAACTGCTCGGTATGCGGCGCGGGGAAATCGTGGGACAACCCCATGCCGCGCTCTTTCCCGATGCCGAACGGGAGCGGTATGCGGCCATGTTCGCCGAAACGGTGGCGCGCGGCGGGCCGGATGAAACCGGCCAGAGCCCGAAAAGCATCATCCTCCGGCGCGGGGATGGCGTTGAGATTCCGGTGGACCTTCGCTGCTCCGTGATAGCGGTGGAAGGCCGCCGCCTGGTGCAGGGGATATACCGCGACATGACGGCGCAACGGGCGCATGAAAAACTGATGAAGGAACAGGCCGAGGCGCAGATGGAACTGGTGCGGCAGACGGTGGAGGCGCTGGAGGATGCGCGGGATGAACGCAGGAAGGCGGAAGAGGCGAACCGGCTGAAATCGGAATTTGTGGCGAACATGTCGCACGAGCTGCGTACGCCGCTCACCTCCGTGCTGGGATATTCCCGCATCGCCAGGGAACGGATGGATGAGGTGATGGGCGCGCTGAAAACCATCCATCACCGCGCCGCGCCGGGCGGCGAGCGGAGCGTGACGGTGGCTCTGCCGCCGGACGAGATGGAGGAAATGTCGAGCCGCGCGGAACAGGCCGCCGCGGAAATCAGCATGTTCAACGAGGTGGTGGTGGGGCAGGGGGAACGCCTGCTCCAGCTCGTCAACGACCTGTTGGATATGAGCTCGCTGGAGGCGGGCCAGTTGAAATTGCAGGAACACATCTCGTCCGCGCGGATGATCCTCCATTCCGTCTCCAACCGGCTGGCCGCGGCCGCCGGCGATAAAAAAATCCGGCTGACGACCAATATCGACGAACTGCGGGACGCGGACATTTTTTTCCTCGGCGATACGTCACGGATTGAACAGGTGCTGTACAACCTCATTCAAAACGCCATCAAATACAGCGCCGGCGGCGAGGTGCGCGCCACCGCGGCGGCGGCGAACGGGCATTTGCTCTTCCGCGTGAGGGACGAGGGGATCGGGATACCGGCGAAGGACCGCGAAGCGATATTCGACGCCTTCCGCCAGCTCGACGGCGGCAGCACCCGCGCGCAGGGAGGGGTGGGGCTGGGGCTGACGCTCTCCCGAAAGCTGATAACGGCGATGGGGGGAACCATCAACGTGGAGTCGGCGGAGGGGCGGGGGTCGGAGTTCACCGTCACACTCCCCTATCGCCCGGTGGAAAACTGAACGGGGAAGCCGCGGATGCCGGAAAAGCATCCCCGC
Organism: Nitrospinota bacterium; assembly: GCA_016217735.1. Lineage (NCBI taxonomy): Bacteria > Pseudomonadati > Nitrospinota > Nitrospinota bacterium. The sequence continues at coordinate 31,973 of JACRGQ010000007.1, read as the reverse complement.
GGCCGGCGCCAAATACGCGCTTGCTAATAAAAGTAAACCCGGTATAATACGCGCTTCATCCGGAGAGCGGGGACTCTACCGCAAGCCGGGGAAGAGGCTGTATAATTGCGACATAGTCAGGAGCGTAGCTCAGGGGTAGAGCACTTGCTTGACACGCAAGGGGTCGGCGGTTCGAGACCGCCCGTTCCTACCATTATTATTTTTTTTGAGGAGGACGCCATTGCCGATTGGATCTGAAGGTACAGGGCCCAAACCAGGTTTTGGCGCGTCCAAGAATTTCCGCGTTGTTGATAAGGACGGGTTACGGGTTAACAATCAGATTCGCGTGCCGGAAATAACGGTAATCGACGAAAAGGGTGAAAACCTTGGCGTCATGCGTACCTCCGAGGCGGTGGCCCAGGCCAACTCGCGGGGGCTTGACCTCGTCGAAGTGTCGCCGCAGGCGAAGCCGCCGGTTTGCAAGTACATGGATTACGGAAAATTCAAGTACCGGAAGAACAAAAAGGCGCACGAGGCGAAGAGGCACCAGAAAATAATAAAGGTCAAAGAAGTGAAACTGACCCCCCGGACGAGCGAGCATGATTACCAGTTCAAGCTGGTTCATATCATGCGCTTCCTGGGCGAAGGGAATAAGGCGAAAGTGACGGTGTTTTTCAAGGGACGCCAGATAGACCATGCCGACCTCGGCAGGGCGATGCTGGACCGGTACGTGAAAGACACCGACGAGTTTGCCTTCGTGACGCAGCAGCCGAAGCTGGAAGGGCGCACGATGAGCATCATGCTGGAGCCCAAGCCCGCGAAGGGCAAACCGGCGGCGCCCAAAGCGGCGGCGTCCAAGCCGGCGGGAAAGGCCGCGGCCGAAGAAGTTAAGAAACCAGTCCAACCGAAGGAAGGAGAAGTCAGTGCCGAAGATTAAGACCAAGAAATCCGCGTCGAAGCGGTTCAGGGTGACCGGATCGGGCAAGGTGAAGAAGAAAAACGCCAATACGCGCCACCTGTTGTCCAATAAGAACGCGAAAAGCAAACGCCAGGCCCGCGGCACCACGATAGTGGAACATCCGGGCGACCTGAAACGAATTAAAAAAATGATGCCGTACCAGTTCTGAAGCGAGGAGGAAAACAATGGCAAGGGTAAAGGGCGGTCCCGCCTCACGGGCACGCAAAAAGAAGATACTGAAGGCTTCCGAAGGGTTTGTCGGATCCCGCCGGGGCGTATTCAAGCACGCCAAGCAGACCGTCATCCGCGGCGGCGTATACGCCTACCGCGACCGCAAAGTGCGCAAGCGCGACTTCCGCTCGCTCTGGATCGTCCGCATCAACGCGGCCGCGCGCGCCGAAGGCTTGAGCTACAGCCAACTCATCAACGGCCTTAAACACGCCGGGATCGAGCTGGACCGCAAGATACTGGCGGATATGGCCGTGCGCGAACCGCAGGCGTTCAGCCAGGTCGTGAAAAAGGCCAAGGAAGGTCTCGTCAAGAAGGCTGCCTAGGGTTCACCTTGGCAGCCGACCTTATCGCCCGCCTGCTCGAACTCAAAGGGCGGGTTCCGTCCATTCCCTTCCCGGAGGATGAGCGCGCGCTCGACGCCCTCCGGGTGAAATATCTGGGGAAGAGCGGCATCATCCCGCTCCTCTCGCGGGAGATGGCGGGCGTGCCGAAGGAGCAAAAGCCCGAAGCGGGCAAGCTGCTCCAGGAGGCCCGCGCCGCCGTCGAAACCATCATCAACGGCGCCACGCAAAAACTCACAGTCGAAAAAATCCAAAAAGAGATCGACGGCGAGTTTTTCGATATCAGCCTTCCCGGGGCCGAGCCGGCTTTCGGCGCGCGCCACCCCCTTACCGCGGTGATGGACGAAATCGTCGGCATTTTCACCGGCATGGGGTTCCAGATCGAGGAGGGGCCGGAGGTGGAGAGCGATTATTACAACTTCGAGGCGCTCAACTTCCCCCCGGATCACCCCGCGCGCGACATGCAGGACACCTTCCACCTGCCGGACATCAAGCGCCTGCTCCGCACCCACACCTCGCCGGTGCAACCGCGCGCCATGGAGCGCTATGGCCCGCCGCTTTCCGTTCTCGCGCCGGGCAAGGTCTACCGTTGCGACAGCGACATCACCCACTCGCCGGTCTTCCACCAGGTCGAAGGGTTCACCATCGACCGCAAGGTGACGATGGGCGACCTGAAAGGGACGCTCCAAACATTCATCCACCGCCTCTACGGGCCGAAAACCAAGGTGCGCCTGCGCCCTTCGTTCTTCCCGTTCGTCGAGCCGGGGGCGGAAGTGGACGTCTCCTGCGTCATCTGCGGCGGCGCGGGGTGCCGCGTCTGCAAAAACACCGGCTGGCTGGAGGTGTTGGGGGCCGGCATGATACATCCCAACGTGCTCAAATCCAGCAATATCGACCCGGACGAATGGAGCGGCTTCGCCTTCGGCATGGGTATCGAGCGGCTCGCCATGCGGAAATACGGCGTGGACGACATCCGCCTGTTCTTTGAAAACGATATGCGCTTTTTAAGGCAGTTTTAAGCCATGCGCTTAAGCTATCTCTGGCTCAACGACTGGGTGGAGCACGGCCTCTCCCCCGAGCTGCTGGCGGCGGGGCTTACCTCGGCCGGCCTTGAAACAAACATCGTGCGGGATCTGCGCGGCGCGTACGACAACGTGGTCGTCGGCCGGGTGGTCTCCGTTTCACCGCACCCCGGCGCCGACAACATACGCGTGACCGAGGTGGACATCAACGGCGCCACGCTGCAGATCGTCTGCGGCGCGCCGAACGTGGAACGGGATCAGCGGGTGGCGGTGGCGCTTATCGGCGCGAAACTCCCCAACGGCATGGTTATCGAAAAACGGAAACTCCGCGGCGTCGAATCGTCCGGGATGATCTGCTCCGAGGCGGAGTTGGGCATCAGCGCCGAATCAAACGGCATCATGGTGCTGCAACACGGCGCCCCGCTCGGCGGGAAATTGGCCGGCCTGTATGAGTTGGAAGACGTGATCCTGGAAGTGGATATCACGCCGAACCGCGGCGACTGCCTGAGCGTGTGGGGCATTGCCCGCGAGGCGGCCGCCATCTCCGGCGGAAAGCTGAAACTCCCGGATACGATGGGGGAATGGGGAACCGGGCTTGAAGGCTTCAGCGTCTATGTGGAAAACAACGACGGCTGCCCGCGTTACACCGCCCGCGAAATACGCGGCGTGACGGTCGGCCCCTCGCCGCTGAAAGTGCGCCGCCGCCTCTTCGCCGCCGGCGTCCGCCCGGTCAACAACGTGGTGGACGCCACCAACTACATCATGCTGGAAACCGGCCACCCGCTGCACGCCTTCGACCGGCGCGACCTGCAAGGGGACCGGATCATCGTGCGCAATGCCCACGCGGGCGAGCGGTTCACCACGCTGGACGGCAAAGTGCATGAGCTGCCCGCCTCCGCGCTGCTCATCGCCGACGCCAACCGCGGTGTGGCGCTGGCCGGCGTCATGGGCGGCCTCAACAGCGAAGTGAAACCGGACACCACCGAGATCATTCTCGAAGCGGCTTATTTCGACCCGGTCTGCGTCCGCAAGACCGCCAAAGCGCTGGGGGTATCCACCGAATCATCCTACCGCTTCGAGCGGGGCGTCGATCCGCGGGGGGTGGCGGCGGCCAGCTTGCTGGCGGCGCGGATGATCGGCGCATCGGCCGGCGGAAAAACCGGCGGTTTCGCCGATGTGTATCCCACGCAAGCGCAGCCGCCCGCCATCCGCCTGCGCACCGCCAAAGTGAACGACACCCTCGGCCTCGCCCTCGGCGACCAACGGATACTGGACCATCTCGGCTCCCTCGGCTTCGATTGCAAGATGGAAGGGGAAGGGCTGTTCGCCATAACCGCGCCGTCATGGCGGCACGACGTCAAAATAGAGATGGATCTCATCGAAGAGGTGGCCCGCCTCCACGGATACGCGAACATCCCCGCCACCGCGCCGCGCCTGGCGCAGCATGAAACGGCGGACGGGGGAACCTACCGCGCTCGCAGCCGCATGGCCGATCTGCTGGCCGCCGCCGGTTTTTACGAGACCCTGAGCTACTCGTTCATTAATCCCGCATGGCGCACCGCGCTCGGCCTTTCGGGCAAAGAGCCGGTGCCGATGGAAAACCGCATCAACGCCGACCTGTGCGAGCTGCGCACCGCGCTGCTGCCCGGCCTGCTCGGCGCCGCCGTGCTCAACCTGCGCCGGGGGGAAGAGACGCTCTCGCTGTTTGAAACCGGCGCGGTCTTTTCCCGCGCGGCAAACGAAGTGCATGAGGAATTCCACTGCGCCGCGCTCATGACGGTGGGGAAAGAGGAAATCCTCGGAACCGGCATCCCGCGCGATTTCCTCCGTCTCAAGGGGATTTTGCAGAAGGTGGTTAAAGCTCTTGCCGGCGCGGAACCGGCGTTCGTCCGGCCGGCCGGCGCCGGCCGCCGGCCGTATCTGTACACGCACCGGCAGGCGGAAATCCGCCTGGGCGGTACCGTCATCGGCGTGATGGGGCAGATGCACCCGCTGGCGCTGCAACGGTTCGACATTGAAGCGCCGATGGTTTGCTTTGAATTATCGGCGGACGCTCTGATACAATCCGGAGGCAAGGGGTACGCCCCTGTGGAGCCGCTGCCGCGGTTCCCCGGCATCAAGCGCGACATGGCGCTGATAGTCGATGAACGGACGGAAGCGGGGGGAATTGTGGAAACCATTCTGGACACCGACCGCGCCCTGATACGCCACTGCCGCCTGTTCGACCTCTATCAGGGGCCGCAGGTGCCGGCGGGGAAAAAAAGCCTCGCGTTCCGGCTCTTTATCCAGAATCCGGAACAGACGCTGACCGACAAGGCGGGCGACGACCTCATGGCCGCCATCCTGAAACGGGTGGGCGAAAAACATGGCGCGGAACTGAGGGCGTAATGGCCGAATCGAAACTGAAAGAACTGGCCGGAAAGGTGGAACGGCTTTCGAAGGAATACGTCGTCTGCCGCCGCGAGAACGCCCGGCTCAAGCGCCTGCTGCTGGCCGCCGAAGTGAAAATCAAAAATCTCTCCATGCCCGGCGCGTCCAGCGCCGAAGGCGCCAACGTGCTGGACCTCACCCGCCAGGTCGAAAAGATGAAGGGGGAGCGGAAGGTCATCAAGGAGAAGGTGGAAAAAATGGCCGCGCGCCTTGAAAAGTTCTACCAGGATTGAGATGGAAGCGAAAGACGTAACGATCACGCTCCACGGGCGCGAATACCGCATTCAAAGCCCGTTCGGCGAAGAATACACCCGCACGCTGGCAAAGTATTGCGACCAGAAAATGAAGGACATCGCCGCCGCCACCGGCTCCACCGATTACCTCGGCCTTTCGGTGCTCACCCTGCTGCAACTGGCGCACAACTATCACCAGCAACGCGGCGCCGCCGGCAAGCCGCAGCCGGACGCCGAAGCCGAAATCATCCGCCTCATGGAACTTTTGGACAAAGCCGAAAAGGACGCCGCGGAGGCCGAGACCGAACAGCCGGCCCACACCATCAACCCCAACGTCCTGTAACCCCCGTCCCCGGCAGATACGGCTTCAGCCGCACATTGGCGCGAAGCGCCAAGGGAGCGTCGGCCCGTTGGGCCGATGTACCCAATAAATGGGGTACCCACCGCGCAACGGTCAGGAGGCGAAGTGGCGCTTGAAGGCGGACTGGAATTTTTCGAGATAGACGTATACCACCGGCGTGATATACAGCGTCAATAACTGCGAGAAGAGCAGACCGCCCACCACCGCCATGCCGAGCGGGCGGCGCGATTCGGCCCCCGCCCCCATCCCCAAGGCTATCGGCAGCGTACCCATAAGCGCCGCCATGGTGGTCATCATGATGGGCCTGAACCGGATGATGGCCCCCTGGCAAATAGCCTCCAGCGGCGTGACGGCACCCTTCTTCTGTTCCGCCAGCGCGAAATCGATCATCATGATCGCGTTTTTCTTCACGATGCCGACCAGCATAATGACCCCCACCAGCGAATAGATGTTCAGCTCTTTGTGGAACAGCATCAGCGTCACCACCGCCCCCAGCCCCGCCGATGGCAGGCCGGAAAGGATGGTCAGCGGATGGATGAAACTTTCATAGAGTATCCCCAGCACGATATAGATCACCAATATCGCCATCAATATCATTATCCACATCCCCTTGAACGAGGACTGGAACGCCTGCGCCGATCCCTGGAAACCGGTGCTGATGCTTGCGGGGAGCGTCGCCCGCGCCGCATCCTCGACCGGCGCCATCGCTTCGCTCAGCGAGACCCCCGGCTTCAGATTGAACGACAGCGTGACCGCCGGGAGCTGCCCCAGATGGTTGACGGAGAGCGGCCCCGTCCCCAGCGTGATGTTGGCCACCTCGCGCAGCGGCACAAGGCGGCCCGTGGCGGCGCGTACATACAGCGCGGAAAGCGCCGACGGGTCGCGCTGATGCTCCGGCGCCAGCTCCATGATTACCTTGTATTGGTTATCCGGCGCGTAGATGGTGGAAATCTGCCGCGCGCCGTATGCCGAGTAGAGCGCATCCTCTATCTGCGCGGCGTTGATGCCGAGCGACGCGGCTTCATCGCGCTTGAGTTCCACGTTGATCTGCGGGTTGACGATCTGGAGATCGCTGGTCACGTCCTGCAACTGCGGAAACGCGCGCATTTTTTCTTCCAGCACGGCGGAATAGCGGTACAGCTCGGCGATGTCCGGCCCTTGCAGCGTGTACTGGAATTGGCTTTTGGTGAGGCTGCCGCCGATCCGGATGGGCGGCGGCACCTGGAGGAAGGCCCGTATGCCAGGCACCCGCGCCAGCTTGGGACGCAACTCCTGCACCACTTCTTCGGCGCTTAATTTCCGTTGATCGCGCGGCTTCAGCCGCATGAACATGCGCCCGGTGTTCACCGACGAGTTCGGCCCGCCCGCGCCGATGCTCGACATGAATCCCTCCACGTTTGGGTCTTCCTTGACGATGGCCGCCAACTGGCGTTGGTGCTCCATCATGTCGTCGAATCCTATCCCCTGCCGGGCCTCGGTGAAGGCGAACAGTTGCCCGGTATCGTCCGAAGGGAGGAAGCCCCCCGGCATCCGCATGAAAAGAACAACCGTGACCACAAGGATAAGCACGGAGATGACGGCCGCCGCCAGCATGTGGCGCAGCACGAACTGCAAGCTTTTTTCATAGGCATCGCGCATCCGGTTGAACCCGTTTTCCAGCAGCCAGTAGAGCTTGCCGTGTTTTTCCGCCCCTTCGTGGCGCAGGAACCGGCTGCACAGCATCGGCGTGAGCGTGAGCGAGATCACGCCGGAAACGAGGATGGCCACCACGATGGTAACGGCAAACTCGTGCAGCAGCCGCCCCAAAATGCCGCCCATGAAAAACACCGGGATGAACACCGCCACCAGCGACAACGTCATCGAAAGGATGGTGAAGCCGATCTCGCGCGAGCCGTTCACCGCCGCCTCGAACGGCGTTTCCCCTTTTTCCATGTGCCGGACGATGTTCTCCAGCATGACGATGGCGTCATCCACCACGAATCCGACCGAAAGCGTGAGCGCCATGAGTGAAAAATTGTCGATGCTGTAACCGAACAGGTAGAGGAAGGTGAACGTGCCGATGATCGACATCGGCAGCGCGAGGCTGGGTATGACGGTGGATGAAACGTTTTTGAGGAACAGAAAGATCACCATCACCACCAGCGCCACGGTGAGGCCGAGGGTGAACTTGATATCCTGAACCGACGCGCGGATGGACTCGGAGCGGTCGTAAATAACGTCGAGTTTCACCGAGGCCGGCATCTGCGCGCGGAATTTCGGCAGCAGCGTCCGTATCGCGTCCACCACCTCGATGGTGTTGGTTCCCGGCTGGCGCTGAACGGCCAGCACGATGGCGCGCGTGTCGGTATACCAGCTCGCCAGCTTGTTGTTTTCCACGCCGTCTATCACGTTGCCCAATTCCTCCAGCCGCACGGGCCGTCCGTTGCGGTACGCGACGATGAGGGGGCGGAACGCGGCGGCGTTGAGCAGCCGCCCCTCCGTCTGGATGGTAAAGGCGCGCTTGGGGCCGTCGATGATCCCGGAGGGGAGGTTCACGTTGCCCTGATCCACCGCGCGGGATATTTCATCCAGCCCGAGGCCGAGCGAGGCCAGCCGGTCCGGATTCAGTCCTATCCGCACCGCATATTTCTGCGAGCCGTATATCTGCACCTGCGCCACGCCGCTTATCATCGAGATGCGCTGCGCGATCATGGTATCGGCATATTCGTTCACGCGGGGGAGCGGCAACACGGGAGAACTGAGCGCTATGTAAATGACCGGCTGGTCGGCCGGGTTAACTTTTTGGTACGAAGGGGGGCTGGGCATATCGGCGGGGAGGTTCCTCGATGTTTTGGCGATCATCGCCTGCACATCCTGCGCGGCGTCGTCGATGTTGCGGTCAAGGTTAAATTGCAGAGTGATCGACGTTATCCCCTGCGTGTTGGTGGAGGTCATCGAATCGACGCCCGCGATGGTGGAGAACTGCCGCTCCAGCGGCGTGGCGACGGCGGAAGCCATCGTTTCGGGGCTGGCGCCGGGCAGGTTGGCGCTCACCGTGATGGTCGGAAAGTCGACGTTGGGCAGGTCGCTGACCGGCAGCTTTTTATACGCGATGATGCCGAACAGGAGAATGGCCGCCATGACGAGGGTGGTCATCACCGGGCGGCGGATAAAAAGCCCGGAGATGTTCATCGACGCTCTTCCTTCGCCTTCTCTCCGCTTCCCGCCACCTTTACGGGTCCGCCGGGTATGACCTGTATCTGGCCGTCCGTGACGACGGTTTCCCCCTCCTCCAGGCCGCTTTCAATCAACACGTCGCCGCCGAACGCGCGGCGGACGGCGATGGGGCGCATCTCCGCCGTGCCGTCTTTCACCACAAACACGTATTCCCCCTTTTGGCCGTTCATGACAGCGTGGGAGGGAATGGTCAACGCCCCTTTTTCCGTGGTCAGCGTCAGCGATACGTTCACGAACTGGCCGGGAACGAGGCGTCCGCCGCTGTTCGGGAACGATGCCTTCAGCCGGATCGTCCCGGTGGCGGGATCCACGCCGTTATCGATGAAAACCAGAACGCCTTCGGCCGCACGGACGCCTTCGGGGGTGGCGGTCACTTTCAGCCGCCCCTCCGCCATGTGGGAACGGATCGGCGCCAGATGCGCCTGCGGCACCGTGAACGACACGTAGACCGGCTTCACCTGGAAAATGGTGACGATGGCCTTGTCGTTGGCCTTGATGAGATTCCCCTCGTCCAGCAGCACCGCGCCGGTCTGCCCGTCGATGGGGGAATGAATGTGGCAATAGGCGAGTTGCAACCGGGCATTTTCCAGCGCCGCTTTGTCCGCCGCCGCCACCGCCGCCAGCGCATCGGCCGCCGTGGCGGACTGGTCGGCCTGCTGCCGCGGCACCACCCCTTCGCGCGCCAACGCCTCGTACCGGCCCGCATCGCGCCGGGCGTTCTCCATCTGGGCGGTATCGCGGGCGAGCGCCGCCTCAGCCTGCGCCACCGCCGCTTTGAAGGGGCGCGGATCGATGGTGACCAACTTGGCCCCCTTCTCCACGTGCTCCCCCTCCTTGAAATGAATCTTTTCAATCTGGCCGTTTACCTGCGCCGTAATCGACACGGTGGCATACGCCTCGACCGAGCCCACCACCTCCAGCCGCAGGGGAACGTCTTTTCTGGCGGCGGCCGCCACCTTGACCGGCGCGGGCGGCATCTGCTTTTTCTGGTTCTGCTGCGCGTCCTTCGAGCAGGCGGCAAGCGCCACCGCCAGCAGAACACCCAAACCCCAATGGCGCACGGGCAGGCAGGGGCGGACGCGGTACGTTATTATCACGGTATTCCTCCGATTATCCATCAAGACATAATTTGACGTAAGGAAGGGAAGAAAGGTTCACTCACGTCCTCGAATTCCACCAGGCCGCCGCATGCCACAGCGCCCGGCATGGGCATTCCCGGCCACAATCCATTTTCACAACCGCACCAGTATACTTATATTTTTTTGTGCACCCCACTATTTTCCTTATTCCGCATGGGGATTGACAAGGCGCCGCCGTGGCGGATATAGTCGCCCCGAATAGCCAGTAGATTTCAGCATCTCGAAACACGGTGTAAATCCGTGGCGGTCCCGCCGCTGTAATCGGGGACGCAAGGTTGCACAGGCCGCTTTAGCAATAAAGCGGACGGTCACTGCCGGGGCACACCCTGGCGGGAAGGCCGCAACCGGGCGGACGATCCGAAAGCCAGAAGGCCTGCTGTAGTCAAGGTTGGGTGCGGAATCCGTATGGTAAAGGGTTTCGATGAGTTCCATGGGGAACTTGTCGGAACCCTTTTTTTTTGGCTTTTTTGATTTGGAAAGGGACTTAACTATGAAAAAGAAAACCGCAACCCCCAGGAAAGACATCATCGCCAGCCGCAAAAGCTGCGACCCCAAAGGCACCGGCCTGTCGCACTACATCCTCTCGGCGAGCAAAAAGGCCAAGTGATGGCAGCGGCGCGTAAGCAGGCCACCGTGGCGGAGGCCCCCTCGCGGGGCCTCTATTTCAACAGCGGCACCGGCCCCTCCATCGTGCCGATAGACATCGGCCACAAAGAGTACATCGGCCTGATCGACCCGGATACGGCGTTCTGGTCGCTGGTGAAAAAAGAGAAGCTGGCCGATACGCTTACCAGCTCCCGGTTCATCTCCGGCTACAAAAAGAAAAGCAAGAAGTTCGCCGATGAGATGAACATGCTCCGGTTCGGGCTGAAGCCGACCGCCGTCTATTTCAATTCCACCGAGCAGTGCAACCTGAACTGCGCCTACTGCTACATACCGGGCGACATGCGGAAAAACGGGCGGCACATGACGGAGAAGGAGCTTCTCGCCGCGCTGGCGAAACTGAAAACCCATTTCCGCAAAACCATGCCCAAAGGCCGCCTGCCGCAAATCATCTTCCACGGCGCCGAGCCGATGCTGAACCGCGAGGCGGTGTTCCGCGGCATCGAAAAGTACCGGGATGATTTCCAGTTCGGCATACAGACCAACGCCACGCTGCTGGATGACGAAGCCACAGCCTTCCTCACCGCGCGGGACGTCAGCATCGGGCTTTCGCTGGACGGCCACACCGCCGCCATCGCCGATAAAACGCGGACCAACTGGACCGGCAAAGGGGTTTTCGCAAAAGTCGAAGAGACCATCGAAAAGCTGAAAGGCTATCACGGCTTCAGCGTCATCTGCACCATCACCAGCGGGAACATGCGCCACCTCTCCAGCATGGTGGATTACCTCCATGCGCGGCACGTCCCCAACTGCCTGCTGAACATCGTGCGCTGCACGCTGCCCCCCTCGCTGGCGGTGAAGCCGGCCGATGTACCCTCGGCGCGGCATTTCCTCGCGGCGTTGGACCGCTCGCACGAACTGTACAAAAAGACCGGGCGCAAGCTGGTGGTGGCGAATTTCGCCAACATCCTGATAAGTATTCTGGCCCCCACCGCCCGGCGGCTGATGTGCGACATCTCCCCCTGCGGCGGCGGACGCGCGTTTTTCGCGCTGGCGCCGAACGGCGATCTGTTTCCGTGCAGCGAATTTGTCGGGCTGGCCCGGTTCAACGGCGGCAATCTTTTCAAGGATGGCGTCGACGCCGTGCTGGAAAGCGAAGCGTTCAAAATGGTGACCGAACGCAAGGTGGAGGATATAAAAGCGTGCGGCAAGTGCGCCATCCGCCATTTCTGCGGCTCGCCCTGCCCCGCCGAAGCGCACGAGGCGAACGGCGGCATGAAAGCCACCGGCTCCTTTTGCGAGTTCTATGAGGAACAGACGCGGTACGCCCTGCGCGCCATCGCCGACGGCAAGGATAACGATTACCTGTGGGACGGATGGGACAAAGGCGCCCGCACCACGTTCGACACGCTTATGCTGTGATATGGTGGGTACACAATAAATTGTGTACCCACCCAAAAAACGGATTACCTGTCCATGTACCTCTTATAGGTGGAGATGCTGAACAGCGAAATGCAAAACGCCCCTGAATACGCCTCGACGATGGCGATCATTTTCCCGATGCCGACGGGCGTGAAATCGCCGTATCCAAGCGTTGTGAACGTCACCACGCTGTAATACAGCGCATCGTAAAACACCCGCAGATTTTCGGCCGCCGTGGCGTTCGATGAATACCGGAAAAAATTTCCCGATGCGTGATGTATCCCGATAAAGCTGAAAATCGCGGCGCACAGGAACATGTACGCCACCGAAAATCCGATGATCCGGTGGGGCTTTTCCCCGTATCCGGTGGAGACGCTCATGAGCTTCGACCAGAACCGGTTGAACGAATAGAACGGTATCTGTTTCCGGATCATCACCATTTCCTTGAAAAAATATTCGCCGGCCTCGAAACCCATCCCCCTGTTTTTCAGGTTGAGCTTGATGGCGCGGTATATCTCCTCGGCCTCGAAATATTTCGCGTGGGCCTGATCGGTCTCGCCCCTTTTTTCGTGCGCTTCCCCTTCGGTCTCGTTTTTCACCGTATACCCGTCTTCGCCGCCGAAACCGATGAAGTCCAGCTTTGTATATTCCAGCGTCGCGCCCAGCAGTTCGGCGTCCCGCAGCTTCGCCTCTTTCATGTTCGCGCCGTCCAGCGCGGTTTTAAACAGCGCGGCATGGGTCAGGTCCGCGCCATACAAATGGGCGTTTTTGAGATTCGCCCATTTGAAATTCGCGGCGTAGAGGTTTGCCCGTGAAAGCTTAACCTGCTCCAGTTGGGCGTCCTTGAGCACGACCCCTTCCAGCTTGTCGCCGCGCTTGTGTTTTGCCTCGATCAGCGCTTTTATCTCCGGGCCTGTTTTATCCGCCTTCGGATCGTGCCAGAAACATACGCCGGAACCGGGATGGACGGGTTCCGCGCACGGCGTGTTATCGCGGAACAGATATTTGCACGTATCGCCCATTTTCCGTAGCCTCCCCCGCTGTTATTAAAATTGCTCCTATGCTATCCCATTACACATTGCATCACGCCAAAAAAAGTGTTTTTTGCGCCCTGCTCTTTTATAAGTAGGCCGCTGTCGCATCTACCGGGAGAAACCCCGCGCTCAGGATGACAACGCCCGCCGCATCCGCTACACTTACCGCTTATGAAAAAACACCTTGCCATCCTGCTAGCAATGCTCATTCCGCTTGCGCCGGCCGCACCCGCATGGGCCGCCGACGCCTTTTCCGCGTTTGGCGCCGAGGCCGCCGCCCCGAAGGCCGCCGAGTTGCCCGTCGCCCCGCGCCTGGTCCTGCCCCAAACGAAATTCGCGACGGGCAACAGCTACCCCGTGCTGCTGGAACTGGCCATTAAAGAAGGATTCCACATCAACAGCGCAAAACCGCTGGAGCCGGCGCTCATCCCCACCACGGTCATTTTTTTCGCGAGCGACCCGGCGGTGACGGTGGGGCGCGTAACCTTCCCCGATCCCATCCTGAAAAAATTCAAGTTCGCCAAAGAGCCGCTCAGCGTGTACGAAAAAACCGTCTACATCGCCGCCTCCATCAGCTTTACCGAGGGGGCCAAGGAGCCGCTTGCCATCACCGCGCGCCTGCAATACCAGGCCTGCACCGACTTCGCCTGCATGATCCCGGTGGAAACCGACATCACCGTTCCGCTCGCGCTGGGAACGGACGGTAAACCGCTGGAGCCGGAGCTGTTTTCCCGCCATGCGGCGCACGCGGCGGGGACATCCACCCCGGCGCTCGACGCGTTGAAGGGCGGCTTGGGGCCGATGGCGCTGCTGCTGGTCTTTTTGGGCGGACTGGGGCTTACCCTCACTCCCTGCGTCTACCCGCTCATCCCGGTCACCATCGGCTTTTTCGGCGCGGCCACCGGCCGCTCGCGCGGCCACACCGTGGCCCACGCGTTGGTATACCTGCTTGGCATGGCGCTGATGTACTCCGCGCTGGGGGTGGCGGCGGCGCTCACCGGCTCGCTCTTCGGGCAGTTGATGCAAAACCCGTTGGTGGTGATCCTGCTCGTGGGAGTGATGCTGCTGCTCGCCGCTTCGATGTTCGGCGCGTTCGAGATCGTGGTTCCGGCCGTCCTCATGGAATTTGCGTGCAAAATCTACGGGGGATTCCTCGGCACCTTCGTGATGGGGCTGACGGTCGGCATCATGGCGGCGCCGTGCGTGGGGCCGTTCGTCATCGGCCTGCTCACCTTCGTGGGCGAGCGGCAAGACCCGCTGCTCGGCTTCACCCTTTTCTTCACGCTGGCGCTCGGCCTCGGCACGCCGTTCGTCTTCCTGGCCATCTTCAGCGGCTCGCTGCAAAAGCTCCCCCGCAGCGGCGTATGGATGGTCTGGGTGCGCAAAATGTTCGGCGTCGTCCTTCTCGGCATGGCGTTGTATTTCGCCCGGCCGCTTATCCCCAACGGGATTCTTTACGGCTGGCTGGGGGCGGGCGTGGCGGCGGCGGGGGGCATATATCTCCTCTGGGCCGGCAAAGGAACGGGCGGGGCGGTTTTTTCCTTCTTCCGCTTCGGCATCGGGTTCGCCCTCATTGCGGCGGGATTTTTCCTCATCCCCTCTTCCCATCCGGCGAAAGAGGGAATAACGTTCAAGCCCTACAGCAAAGAAGCGGTGGCAAAGGCCGCGGCGGCGGGCCGCCCGGTGCTTTTGGATTTCACCGCCGACTGGTGCGTCCCCTGCCGCGAACTGAAGAGCTTCACCTTCGCCGACGATCGGGTACGGGCGAAGAACGGGACGTTCGACGCCTTCGCGGTCGACTTGACCACCGTGGAGCCGGATGAACTAGCCGCTAAAAAAGAGTACAACGTGCTGGGGGTACCCACCGTCATCCTGATCGGGCCGGACGGGCTGGAGAAAGACCGCTTCACCGGCTTCATCAACGCCGACGAGTTTTTGAAAAGATTGGAAAATGCCTACGCCGCGGTCTTTAGCGGCTCATTACGGCCCGCACCCGCCGGACAATAAGGCGGTGCCTCAGTTTGAGATTGCCGCGGCCATCTTCGATGGCCTCGCAATGACAAATTACTGTCATTGCGAGCGTTAGCGAAGCAATCTCGTACTCCATTCCAACATTAATTTCAAACTGAGGCACTGCCCAATAAGGCTTTGCCGCGCCATAGCGCCGCCCCTGTGCTATTCTGAAATGAGAGAACGGTCTCTTCCGCCGGTCTTTTAACATCCGGCGGCATCCCCGGAGGTGACCATGCATCCATACGCCGCGCTGGCAAAACAGACCATTGAGGAATACATCCGCACCGGGCGTAAACCGGCTCCGCCCGATCCCGTGCCGGAGAATATGGCGCTTAAGGCCGGCGCGTTCGTCTCCCTGAAAAAAGCGGGCGACTTGCGCGGCTGCATCGGCACCATCGAGCCGGTGCATGAAAACCTCGCCCGCGAGATCATCGATAACGCCATCGCCGCCAGTACGCGCGACCCGCGCTTCCCGCCGGTATCGCCGGATGAGCTGGCCGCGCTCGACATCAGCGTCGACGTGCTCTCCCCGCCGGAGCCGGCCGCCGGGCCGGAAGCGCTCGACCCGAAACGCTACGGCGTCATCGTCCGCGCCGGGCGGCGGCGCGGGCTGCTGCTGCCGGACATCGAAGGGGTGAATACGGCGGGGGAGCAGATCGCCATCTGCCGCCGCAAGGCGGGCATCGGGCCGGACGAGGAAGTGACCCTGCAACGCTTCACCGTGGAGCGCCACAAATGAACGCCGCCGCGCCGCGGGTAACGGCCCGCTACTGGGAAAAACGGCCGGACGGGTCGGCCGCGTGCCACCTCTGCCCCCACCACTGCATCGTGAAGCCGGGCAAAACCGGCATCTGCATGGCGAAAACAAACGAAGGGGGCGAACTGATCGCAAGCGCCTACGGCCTCACCACGTCGCTCAACCTCGATCCGATGGAAAAAAAACCGCTCTACCACTTCCATCCCGGCACGGAGATACTGAGCGCCGGGCCGAACGCCTGCAACTTCGGCTGCCGCTTTTGCCAGAATTACCAGATCAGCCAGCAATCCGCCCCCACCCGCTACCTGAGTCCGGAAGAGCTGGTGCGCGCCGCGAAGGAGAGCGGCGGCGTGGGAGTGGCCTACACCTACACCGAGCCGCTGATGTGGTACGAATACCTGCTGGACGCCTGCCGCGCCGTGAAAGAGGCGGGAATGGTGAACGTGCTGGTGAGCAACGGGCACTTGCAGCCGGAACCGTATGACGAACTGCTGCCGCTTATCGACGCGCTCAACATCGACATCAAATCGATGAACGAAACCTTCTACCGGCACATATGCAAGGGGTGGCTCCCCCCCGTCCTGCGCAACGTGGCGGCCACCGCCGGCAAAGCCCACATCGAGATCACCAATTTGGTCATCCCCACGCTCAACGACGCCGACGGGGATTTTGAAAAGCTGGCCCGCTTTATCGCCTCCGTCGACCCGTTCATGCCGCTGCACTTCTCCCGGTACTATCCCATGTACAAATTGGATATCCCCGCCACGCCGGTGGAGACGCTGGTCCGCGCCGCGCGGATAGCCAAGCAACACCTCAAATACGTTTTCATCGGCAACGCCGACGTGGAGGAGTTCAGCCACAGCCTCTGCCCCTTCTGCGGCCACATGCTCATCGAACGGCACGGCTACGCCGTGTCGGTGACCGGCGTGAAAAAGGGACATTGCCTATCGTGCGGCGAAGCGGTAAAAATAGTGGGCTGACGGCCGGCGAAACGGCAAACATACCTAATCCAAGGGAGGGAATATGGCAAAGTGGAAATGCAACACGTGCGACTACGTGTACAACCCCGAAAAGGGGGACATCTCGCGGCTGATCAAAAAGGGCACCGACTTCGAAAAGCTCCCGGAAGTCTGGACATGCCCGAAGTGCAAAGCCCCCAAAAACCGTTTCAGCCGGATGTAGAGATGGAACGCAAAAATATTTCAGCCGGCTCCAAATGGGAACCGATCATCGGTTACTCCCGCGCGGTGCGCGTGGGCAATCACATCAGCGTTTCCGGCACCGCCGGCGTTTCGGCCAACGGCAAGCTGGAAGGCGACGCCCACCAGCAGTCGGTGCGGGCGCTCCAGATCATCGAAGGGGCGCTGAAGGAGGCGGGGGCCTCGTTCAAGGACGTGGTGCGTACCCGCATCTATCTTACGAAAGCCGAGGACTGGGAAGAGGCCGCAAAGGCGCACGGCGCGGTTTTTTCGGCAATCCGCCCCGCCACCACGCTGGTTGTGGTGAAGGCGCTCATCGATCCCGCCATGCTGGTGGAGATCGAAGTGGACGCCATCGTTTCGTAATGTGAACAGCGCCCGCGGGGTTTTCCGCCCCGCGGGTTTTTAAATCATGGCCGAAAAATCCCCCCGCGAAGTTATCGAGGCGCTGCTGGCCCGCATCGAGGGGCTGAAAGCGCTTTCCCCCAACCACCGGGAATTCGTCCGCTGGCGGCACGAGGCGGTGTCGGCGGTGAAGGAATTTTTTCCGGACGAAGCGTGGATGGTGTTCAAGGACATCCCGTTTTACGATTACAAAAAGGTCATGGGGTTTTACGCCAAGTCGTTCTCGCCGGAGGCGTACCAAAACGGCCTTGCCCGCTCCCGCGAATTTCTGGAAAAGAAGCTGGCGGATATGAAGTAGCCCGCTTCTTCAGTAGATACGACACTCTTGTCGCACATTGGCGCGGAGTGCCAACACCGAGTTACGGGGAATATGGAATATTATTGTGTGCGACAGGAGTGTCGCACCTACCGGGAAAGATCACCGCGGGAGGTGAAATTCCATCGTCCCCTGGAAGTAGCGGTTTTCCGGCAGGCGGCCCGCCACGATCCAGCGGTAGGAAGAGCCGGGCGGCAGGTCGGCGCCGTCGATCCAGAGACTGGTCTCCTTCAGGAATTTTTCATCGATCCGGCGCGGCGCGCCGTCGCGGATTTCCTGCAGCACGAAATAATAGTCGTCGGCCCCCGCCATCCCGTTCCAGCGGAAAAGCACTTTCCCCCGCGTGGCGGTGATCCGCATGCCTGCAACTTCGTTCCCCACCCGGCGGCCGTCGCCGCTGAAATAGAAGTACGGCAGGGCGTTAAATTCCTTCTCGTAAATTCCATAGAACGGGGATTCCCGCGTGAGCGTAACCTGGGGCGACGGCGCGGTGAGGGAGAACACCAGCCAAAAAACCGCCGCCGTTGCATAGGCCGGCAGCGGAACGATAAGCCAGCGCTGCATCCAGCTTTTCCGGGGAATGACGGCAAGCGCCGCCCGCCGCACGGCTTCCGGGGCCGGCTCCCCGGCGGCCGCTTTCATCCGGACCGATTCGCTATAGTAGTAGGCGGCGTCTTCAAAACAGCGGTCGCACTGTTGCAAGTGCTCTTTGATCCGTTGCCGGCCGGCATGGCGGTATTCGATGAAATCGGCCAACTCGTCCGGGGCGATGTGGCCATCGCAAGACGCCGCGCCGAGAAAACGGAGCCCGGCCAGCCGCGATTCCAGTTCCTTCAATTCGATCAGCCGGTCGGCGCAGGCGGGACAATCGTTCAGGTGGCCGGCGGGCGGATTTTCGCGCCGCAGCCGTTCCCACAGCCGCGTGGATTCCCAGTGGTTCATCCGTCCACCCCCGTTTGATGCAGCACGTCCTTCAGCCCCTTCACCGTCAACGTTCCGCGCCCGATGGGGGTCGCCTCCGCCACGGCATCGAGCAGCTTCTTCACCGCGCGGTCGATCATATAAAACACTTCCGCCGGGCTGGTGGCCGCCGCATCCCCGTGCTCCAGCCGCACGCCGGTTCCCTTTAGAAACCCGGCGATCTCCGCCGCGGTCATATGCCGCTCAAAGAAAAGGTGCAGCAACCGGCGCTCGTCCCGCCCAAGGCTGCCCAGCGCATCGCGCAACGCGCGTAAAAAATTGCGGGCCAACACGGTTTCTTCCATGCCGGAACCGTCCGCCACGGCGCCATCCGCATATTCCAGCGGCACGAACGACGGGTCGGCGATAATATCGTAGTTGCCGTTGACGATCAGCGTCCGCTTCACCTCGGCGACAAGGCGGGCAACCTCGTCCGGCGGCAGGGCCATCTCCTCGCGGATGGTCTCCTCGCTTTTCCGCAGGCGGAGATAGATGCAGACCGTTTGCGCCTCTTTCGCCATCTTCCGGACGGCGGCCGGCAGCCGCTGATAGGCCGTGTGGCTAAAAAACGCGGCCATATTTCCACCTAAGCCAATCCACGTACAGCTCCCGCGAGTTCAGCACGGTCCAGATGTATGTGGAAAGACGGCTGTCGTTCTTTCCCGTGTAGCGCCGGATTTTTTTCCGGAGTTGCTCCAGTATCCAGATGTAGCTGTCCAGCCCATCGCCGCATTCGTCCCCATCGGGACGGGAGACGCCGGTTCCCTCCATCCGCCGCGCGACGGTTATCAGGGCGCAGGACGCCCCCGCGCGGCGATTCGGGCAATGCTCGCGGCACCACCGTTGCGCGCGGTAAAGCGCCCACGCGGTATAGGCATTCACAAAGGATTCCCACGCATCGGCATCTCCCCGTTCGATACGGGTTACCAGCAGCAGGTCGTCCCGGGGCGTCCCCTTTTCCGTTATTTCCATACAAGGGGGCCATTCTAACCCGATTCGGGGCTAAACCGCTCCCCCGTACGTCCATCTCAAAACAATATTTTCCCATCGACAATAATTAGACGGACAAAGTTTTTCGCTTTCAAATACCGTCCGCTATAGTATGATTCGGACAAGTTTTTTAAGGGGTTATATGGACATCTTTGGGATGGCCCTGACAGTGGCCGGACTTTGCGCTTTTGAATCCATCATCAGCATCGACAACGCGGTCATCAACGCCGAAGTGTTGGGAACCATGGGCGCGCGGGCGCGCCGCTGGTTTCTCACCTGGGGGCTTTTTTTCGCCGTCTTCCTCGTCCGCGGCCTTTTGCCGTGGCTCATCGTCTGGCTTGCCACGCCGGGATTGGGGCCGGTGCAGGCCCTCACCGCCACATTCAGCAGCGACCCGTCCGTCATGACCGCGGTGGAAAGCGCCGCGCCGATACTCCTTGCCGGCGGCGGAACGTTCCTCATTTTTCTTTTCTTCCACTGGCTCTTCCTTGAGGACAAGAACATCGGCCTCCCCGGCGAGCGGTTCTTCATGGATCAGGGGGTGTGGTTCTACGCGGTGGTGTCGGTGCTGCTGGTGATCATCGTCTGGATGTGCGTGAAGGTAAACCCCTACATGGCCCTCGGCACGGTGATCGGCTCCAGCGCCTTTTTCATCACCCACGGATTCAAGGAACACGCCGAAGAGAGCGAGAAAAAACTGATGAAGGGAAACATGTCCGACATCAGCAAAGTCCTTTATCTTGAAGTGATCGACGCCACGTTCAGCATCGACGGCGTGCTGGGGGCGTTTGCCTTCACCCTTTCGGTGCCGCTCATCATACTGGGAACGGGGCTGGGAGCTTTTGTGGTGCGGGAAATGACCATGCGGAACGTGGAAGCCATCAAGAGCTACGCCTATCTGAAAAACGGCGCGATGTACTCCATCCTCGTGCTCGGCATCATCATGCTGGCGGACGCCTTCGGCCATCACATCCCGCACTGGGTATCGCCGGTCTGCACATTCGGCATCATCGGCTTCTTCTTTTGGAAGTCGGTGCTGCACACCCGCGCCAGCCTTCCCCAGTAGGTGCGAATTTATTCGCACGTTGGCGCGGAGCGCCAAGAAGGGTCGGCCCGTTGGGCCGATTGTGCGAATAAATTCGCACCTACTGGGAAGAGGTGCCTTTATTGCGGCGGCGAGACCGGCTTGCCCGCCAGCAGGTTGGCGATGTCATCCACCGCTTCCTGCATCTTGTAGTCGCGCCCGCGATAGGTCTTCAGCACCTTGCCGTCGCGGCCGATCAGGATGGTCCGGACCGTGTGCTCAAAAAAACCTTCCTTTTCGTTCCAGCGGACCGCGACGCCGTACTCTTTGCAGGTTTCAATGATATCCCCCGCCAGCCCCGAAAGGTAGGCCCACTTCGCCGGGTCGCTTTCCCAGTTGGCGGCGAAAGCGGACAACGTCCTGGGGGTATCCTTGTCGTCGAAACTCAAGGAGACCAGCACGAGGTCTTTTCCCAAACGATCCTTGTGCTTGCCCGCCACAAAATTCATCTTCTTGTT
Organism: Nitrospinota bacterium; assembly: GCA_016217735.1. Classification (NCBI taxonomy): domain Bacteria; kingdom Pseudomonadati; phylum Nitrospinota; species Nitrospinota bacterium. The sequence continues at coordinate 10,822 of JACRGQ010000007.1, read as the reverse complement.
GAGGTATTGGCAGATGCCGTGTTTGCAATCGGAGTAAATGAAATCCATCAGCACCAGCTTGCCCCGGTAGCCGGCCAGCCGCACCTTGTTCCCCGCCTGGTCGAGGAAGTAGCCGTTTTTTTTGGAGAGGTCGGCGTTCTTGTCGCGGAATCCGTACTGCAGCTTGTCCGTATATTCATTCTGCTTGTTGGGGATCACCGGCACGTCATGCATGTGCGTGAGGTCTTCGCCGCCGCCGTGGGCGTGCTCCGCCGCTGGGGCGGGAGCGGGGGCGGCCAGCGCCAGCGCGGCAATAAGGACAACGAGCGTGTTTTTCATCACGCCATAATAGTAACACCGGGCCGGGTTGTCCGGTCAATACTTTCAGCTTGAGGCGGTGCATCATTGAAAATATTTCCTCCCCTTCGCCATGGGCGAAAAGGGGGGGAACATTTAGAATTTCAAACTGACCCGCTACCCAAAATTTCGAAGCACTCATGCTCCGGCTCAATACGGCGAACTTTTTATTGCAATAAATAATTCCACTTTTGAACTTCAGCGCATGATGTGTGTTGCTATTTTCAGCATATGTTGAATAATGCAACACGCTCGACTTGTTCGGTATTTATAGTGCGTTGATTAAATGTGACATATTGTGGCTCGGATAATGCAATGAATAATGTTATGGGGCAAGATTCAGTTGAGAGATATATCGGAAGAATTTTAACCGACGACCTGTTCCGGCGTGATGCCGCCCGGTCTTTCGATAAGGCTTGCGCGGCCGAGGGGTTTGTTTTTACCGGGGAAGAGCGGCGGGCATTGAGCACCCTTGACCACAGTTTGATAGAGCGTCTTTCCGTCCGGATAGATGGGGGGATTAAGAGAAGTGTCGCGTTCGTGGATTTCGGCGGCGGTATGCTTCCGTTAGGCGCGGGCGGAGAAATTGATAACAGTAACAAGGGGTTGGGGTGACGGTTATGGGAAGCAGTGGCGGCGTTAACGTAGTTCAAGGAAAATTCGGCGTTCAGGGGGCGGTTCTCGATATGCTTCCGCAAGGCATCGGCGCCGGCACCGGCTTGCAGCCGGGGGATCATGCGGCGCTGGTGTATGACCGGAGCGAGGAAAAGTTCGGTTTTCTGGCCGGTTTTTTCGATGAAGGGGTCGCGAAAGGGGAAAAGCTGGTGTTCTGCCTCCACGAGCAGAAAGAGGAAGATGCGGCGTTGTTCCTCGAGCAGTTCGGCCTTGCGGCCCGGAGGCTGATGGGCGGCGGCGTATTGGATATTATCGATTGCCGCCAGGTGTTTTTTCCCAATAACCGGTTCAGCCCCGACGGGGCGTTGGCGGAGCACCGCCGGATGGTTCTCGACGCGCTGGCGGCCGGCTTCAGCGGGGTTCGCGTGGCGGCCGATATGAGCTGGGCCATGGGGCCGGTGGCGGGGGCCGAGGCGTTCATGGAATATGAATCGCGCTTCAACTACTTCTCCCGCGCGCTCAACGCCATCACCGTGTGCAATTACCACCGGGGGCTTTTTCCCAAGGAAGTCGTTTTTAACGCCATGCAGACCCATCCCGTGACGCTGAAAAGGGGGATGGCGGGGAAGAACCCCTATTACCTCGACCCGGGGGTGTTTCTCGCCTCCGACAGCGCCTTTATTTCGGGCGATGCCGTGCGGAGAAAACAGGCCGCGAAGGGGGATGGCCGCACCATCCAGATGGTGCGCGCCGAATTTTGCGAGTATCTCAAGCGGTACAACCTCACCCCGCAGGAAGGGCGGGTGGTGGAGTGCATGCTCCATTTCCGCTCGAATCAGGATATTTCGCTGGAGCTTCATATCAGCCTTAACACCGTCAAACAGCACGCCAAGAACATCTACCGGAAAATCGGCATCAACAAGCGGATGGAGCTGGTGGCGCAGTTCATGAAACTGCTGGAAACGGAATAATGTAATATAATGTTCTAATGCTGGCGGGTGGCCGATTGATGCCGCCCGAAATATTTGTCAACATACGAGACAAAATAAGCTGGAGTAATTGGGTTGTGTCTCCGGGGGTGGGAGTTCCCGGTAATAATGGGGAACCGGCTTTTGGGCCGGGAGGAATTGTAAAAGATAGGCGGTTTGGGGTATGAACGCTTCCATTAAACCTTCGGCGGAGGTCATCACGCTTTTCACCGCCAGCAATCCGGTGGAAAAACTCTGCGCCGTCGGCGAGCCGCTGGTCATCGAATGGAAGGAAAAGCGCCACCACACCCGGTTGCGGGGGGCGAAGGCGGAGATCATCACCACCAACATCATGGGGGAAAAACCCCGCCTTTCCATCCTGCCGGAGACCAGTTTTCTTCTCGCCGACATGCCCAAGGGGTATACCGCCGCCGGCTTCGAGCATAATGCGCCGCTGACCGTGCGGTTTCTTTCCGGCGGCTCGGTGTACGCGTTCAAAACGACGTTGATGCGGGTGCATAGCCAGCCGCCGATCCTGGCGCTGGAGTATCCGGACAAGGTGCAGCGTTACAATATGCGCGGCACCGAGAGGGTAAACGTCACCTTCCCCGCGCGCATATCCGAAAATGGCGGCTCGGTGTGCAAAACGGGGGCGGTGCTGGACATCTCCGCCACTGGCGCCCGGATCGGCCTCGATGCGATAAACGGCATTGGCGTGGGGGCAAAACTCCATCTTTCGTTCACCCTTCCCAACGGCGCGACCGTGAACGAACTGGCCGCGGCCGTGCGGAACATCAGCGAAGAAAGCGGCAAGTACCTGCTGGGAACCAGCTTTTGGGGTCATAACCCCACGGTGAGCGGGTTTTGCCGCGAGTGCGTGGATTGCCTGGAGTGACACGATGTTAGGATTGGGAAAAGAAGCGACCATCGAGTTTGCCAGAAAAAGCGGCCAGGTGATGGTGCGCGGCTGGAAGACGGGAGAGCAAGGCTACCTCCTCGCCGAGAAACCGCGCGGCCCCCTGCCGCCGCTCACGCCGGGACAGGGCGCCGTCATCCGCATGGAGAAGAAAGGGGTGGTCTATGGAATGGCCGTCACCTACAAGGAATTCCTGAGAAAGACCGAACTCTGCCTTTTTACCTTTCAGGACGATGTGATCGCCCGTTCGTTGCGGGACGAGGACCGGTTTCAGTGCCTGCTTCCGGCGACGATCCGCCGCGCCGACAACCAAGCTTCCGCGCTGGGGTCCGGCATGATCGTCGATCTCAGCAAGGGGGGAATCCGGGTCGTCACCCGCGCCCCGATGCACGCCGAACCGGGCGACATGCTGTCGGTGAGCTTTTATCCGGGCGGGATTGGTTTTATGGACCGGCAGAAAATGCGCCTGATGAGGGTGTCCGGTTTTGGCAGCCGGTTTGAATATGCCGCCCAGTTCGCCGACATGGACAAGGAACACGCGAAGCTGTTGGACGCCTATTTCGCGTTTTGCAAAACGTGGACGGTGTGAGCAGGCGATGATAAAGAAGGTTCGCACCGCGCGGCTCAAGCCGGGGATGTTCGTCCACGACTTCGACTGCGGCTGGCTGGAGATACCGTTCTTGCGCCGGTCGCTTGAAATCGAGGATGAGCTGATGATCGACAAGATCATCAAGCATGGCATCAGGGAAGTCTATATCGACACCGACAAAGGGCTGGATGTGGCCGATGCCCCCACGCGGGATGAAGTCGCGCGGGTGGTGGAGACCGCGGTCGAGCAGCTCATGGTGGAGAAGAGCGGCGGGGAGCAGGATCCCGATGCCCTCCGCCGGGAAGAGCTGACGCGGGCCAAGGGTGTGCGCAAAGAGGCCGAACGGGTCATCGGCACCGTTATGCACGATGTCCGCGTGGGAAAGAGGATAAACATCGCCCAGGTGGATGCCGTGGTGGAGGGGATGATTGATTCGGTGTTCCACAACCAGAGCGCCATGATGTGCCTGAGCCGCCTTAAGACGCGGGATGAATACACCTTCCAGCATTCGGTGAACGTCTGCATCTTCATGATCGCTTTCTGCCGCGCGATCGGGTTTGACCGCGCCGGCACCACCGAAGTCGGCGTGGGGGCGTTGTTGCACGATGTGGGCAAGATGAAGGTGCCGCAGGACATCCTCAACAAACCGGCGCGGCTCAGTGAAGAGGAATTTGCGCTGATGCAATCGCACGTCATGCACAGTTTCCAGGTGCTTAAGGAGGAGGGCGGAATACCCCTTAGCGCCATTACCGTGGCTTTCGAGCACCACGAGCGGCACGACGGCACCGGCTACCCGCTCGGCCTCAAAGGGGATAAGATCACCCGGATCGGCCAGATGGCCGCCATCGTGGATGTGTACGACGCCATCACTTCCGACCGTTGCTATCACAAGGGCATCGACCCCGCCGAAGCGCTGCGCAAATTGTACGAGTGGAGTGAATTCCACTTTTGCCGCGAGCTGGTGCAGTATTTTATTAAATGCGTCGGCGTCTATCCGCTTGGCACGATGGTGCGGATGGAAAGCGGCTATCTGGCGGTGGTGGTGCGTCCCGCCGAGGGGAGCATGGTCAAGCCGATGGTGCGCCTGATATACGATACAAAAAGCGGCAGTAAGATAGCGCCGCGCGACCTTTTCCTTTCCGGGGCCGGCGTAAGCGACCGGATAATCGGCTACGAAGCTCCCGCCAAATGGGGGATCAACCCGCTCCAGTATATGGATATTGGCTGATGGCCAGCGGGAGGGCGGAACGGGAAACGGCCTCCTCCCACGATCCCCTGCTCGGACACTTGCGGAAAATGCGCCTTATCTGCCCGTTCGCCGTCAGCCCCGCCAAATACGGCGCGCGGCAAGAACTGTCGGTGAGCTGTTTTTGCTGGTTTATGGCGGAACAGCACCGCGCGGGACTTGCCGATGACGTCGGCTGTCAGATACTCGCCGCCTGCGTGAACCCCGGCGCGTATGCCGGCTGCGCCATCTACGGCGCCGTCCGGGAAGTGTAGGAACCGGAATGCGGGACAGGGGGGGGGGGGAAGGCAATGAATAATATTCCCAATATTGACTACCCGCTGAAAGGGGCAATGCCGCCGTGCGGGGCGCCGGACGCGGCGGCTCCGGTTACGCCGTCCTCCGTTCCGGAAAAAATTATTCTGCCCCGTTGCCGGTTGTGGCTGACTCCCACGGAGCGCGGGACAAAGCCTGCGGGAGAAATGACACCCGATGAACAGCGGCAATACGGGCCGCAAATCAAGAATGAAAAATTGGCGTTTTACAGCGAATTCCGCAACCGCCTCGGCGGTTTTTTAAAGGACGGCGGTGAAGAAGACGGCAAGCGGAAGATGGCTCAGGCGGTTGAACGGTATTATGCGGATGCAAAAGATGTTTATGGCCGGTTGATCGAGGTGGCGAAGTATTGGGAGGTGCGGGTCATCGGCGATCTGGACAACTGCATCATCCCCCAATTGGACAACCTGAGGGTCGCCCCCCGGTTTCTCAAGGAGGACGCCGCGTTTATCGGGCGGTTATTGTCGAAAGACCCCTGCATTATCCCTTATGTGCCCGATGCGTATAAAAAAGACCGGAAGACCGCCATGGACGCCGTAAGATTCAGCGGCTCTCTTTTAAGGCACATGGATGATGAATTCAAACTGGATCGCGCGGTCGTGCTGGCCGCATTGGAGAACGATGGCTTGGCGTTGCAGTATGCCGCCGCGGGCCTCCGCGATGACAAGGAGATAGCGCTTGCGGCGGTCCGGCAAAATGGGCTGGCCCTTCGATATGTGGGGGAGCGACTGAAACAATCGGAAGACTGGGAAGTTATCATGGCGGCTATTGGGCAAAATCCCCAAGCCATTGTTTATGCCGGGGAGGGGGTTGTCGGCGGCAGGGACTATTTCTCCATGCCTTGGGACGAATATCCGCTATTCGCGCGGGAGCATGGGGAGCATGAGGTGGCGCCCGCGCCAGCCATACCCGCTCCCGCCGCCAGCGCCGAAACCAGGATCGACGCGAAAGCCATTCTGGAAATCGGGATTAAATTTCCGCGGGTACTGGACTACTTTATCGAAGGGCATCCTGTCTGGGACAATGAGGATTTTATATGGGGCAGGATCGGCCAAACGAACAGCATCCCCAAAAGAATAGGGATGAATATCCGCAACAATCCCGGCTTCGTTCTCGCGCTCATGGAAAAGAGGTCAAAGAAGCTCGAGGATGGGCGGCATGACGCATACGTTCTGTTCAATTGCGCGGGCGGCGAACTTCGCGGAGACGCGGCATTTCTGGAAAAAATGCTGATGTTCCGGATGGATGTGAACCTTGTCGCCGATTGGATAGGCAAGGACGACTTTTTTGTTCAGTCAAACTTCGATGATATCGACATTCGGCGTTGACGGCGGCGGGCGGATAGCGCCGCCAGCATGAATCCTTAAGCGCGCATACCGGCTGCGCCATCTATGGCGCCATCCGGAAAATATAAAAACCCGCCATGCCGGTATTGCGCGGTATCCCGTTATTTTTTTCACGCGGTAAACGCCTGCCCGTTCACGTACCCAATTCCGGCATTATTCGCCGCATTGCCGTTCATAATCCGGAAACCGCCGACTTTTTAAAAATCATCGCGTTGGTTTGCATTTTTCCCGGCCAGTACGCTGTTTTATTTGGTTGTAAAATGGTGGCGGCAATTGATATATGTAACGCACCATATCATCGTGTCACCTTTCCATGCAGTAATGGTTGACAAACCAATCTATGCGATTGACAATAAGAAACAAGCTTGTGGCATGCCTGTTAGTTGGATATTAATTCTGGCTTTTGTTCAACAAGAGGTCGGTGATGGCGTCAAATCAAGACGGGTGTGGATGTGAGCCGCATCATTAAACCTGCGGCGGAGGTCATCACGCTTTATACCGCCAGCCACCCGGTGGAAAAGTTCTGCGCCGTTGGCGACCCGCTGATTATCGAATGGAAAGGAAAGCGTTATCCTTCCCTGATGCGGGGGGCGAAAGCGGAGGTTATCGCCACCAATACCTTGGGAGGAAAGGGGCGCATTTCCGTTCTTGCTGATGTCAGCTTTTTCATTGTCGATATGCCCAAGGGGTATGCCGCCGCGGGCTTTCTGAACAATTCGCCCCTCACCGTGCGGTTTTTTTCCAGCGGTTCGGTGTACGCCTTCCATGCGAAGTTGATGCGGCTGCATAGCCAGCCGCCGGTGTTGGTGCTGGAGTATCCGGAAAAGTTGCAACGCTACAATCTGCGAAGCAACGAGCGGATAAGCATCGTCACCCGCGCGCGAGTATCCAAAAATGGCGGTTCGGACCATCAGATGGGGGCATTGCTGGATATCTCCGATTCCGGCGCCAAGCTTGGCCTCGATACGGTGGAGGGCATCGATCTGGGGATGATGCTCCACCTTTCCTTCATTCTCCCCAACGGCGTGGCGGTGAGCCAATTGACCGCGGCCGTTCGGAACATCAATGAAGAAAACGGAAAATATCTGCTCGGCATCAGTTTATCGGGTCACGATCCCGCAGTGGCGGAATTTTGCCGTAATTGCCTGGAATGTCTGGAGTAACGCTATGTTGAGATTGGGAATAGAGGCGTTAATCGAGTACACGAAAAAGAGGGGCCAGGTTATTGTGCGCGGCTGGAAGACGGGGGAGCAGGGCTACCTCCTCACCGAGAAACCGCGCGGCCCTGTTTCGCCGCTCACGCCGGGTCAAGAGGCCGTTATCCGTATGGAACATAAAGGCGTGCTGTATGGTATAGCCGTCACCTACAGGGAATTCCTGAAAAAGACCGATCTCTGCTTTTTCACCTTTCAGGATGATGTGATCGCCCGGTCGCTGCGGGAAGATGAGCGGATTCCCTGTCTGCTCCCGGTGACGGTCAACCGCCCGGATACCCAATCCTCTTTTCAGGATTCCGGCCTGATCGTCGACCTCGGCAAGCGGGGGCTCCGGTTCGTCACCCGCGTTCCGATGTACGTCGAGCTGGGCGATCCGCTGTTGGCGAGTTTTCATCTGGGCGGGATCGGTTGCATGGACCGGCAGAAAATACGCCTGATACGGATGAGCGGTAACGGCGGACAATTTGAATATGCCGCGCAGTTCATCGATATGGATAAGGAGCGCGAGAATCTGCTGGACGATTATTTCGCGTTTTGCAAGGCATGGGCCGTTTGAGAGGGCGATGATTAAAGAAAGTCCGCACCGCGCCAGCTTTGTTGGCGGAGCAGGCTGGCGGATAGCGCCGCCAGCATGAATCCCTAAGCGCGCATACCGGCTGTGCCATCCGCGGCATAATTCGGCAAATATAGGAATTCTTCAGGGTTTTTCTTGCGTCCCCCGTCCGCGGGGATTGCCATATATCCGGCTTTTTCTAAAGCGAACATTTTGTTTTTTCTGTGGCAAAGGTCTGCTTCCCCATCAGCTCATGGCTTATGTTGTTTATATGTAAAATTATGTATCATAATTTTAATGTTTTGATATATCCGGCCAGTCTTGACATTTTATGCTATCAAGTTGAAAATGAATCATAACCAAGGTGTGGTATGCCAATGCTTACTGATAATTTGTGGCGTGTTTAATTGTGAAAAACAGTAACGGAAGGAGTCGGTTTTGAATACGAACGCTTCTATCAGGCCTCCGGCGGGGCTTACCACGTTTTCAACCGCCAACAACCCGGTTGAGGAGTTCTGCGCCATTGGCAGCCCGTTGAGCATCGAATGGAAGGGAAAGCGTTATCACACCCTGATGCGGGGGGCGAAAGCGGAGTTTATCACCACCAATATAATGGGTGGCAAGTCCCGTATTACCATCCTGCCGGATACCAGTTTCTTTATCGTCGATATGCCCAAAGAGTATGCCACCGCCGGCTTCGAGTACAATTCGCCGCTGACTGTGCGGTTTCTTTTCGACGGCTCGGTATACGCCTTCAAGACGATGCTGATGCGGGTGCATAACCACCCGCCAATCCTGGTGCTGGAGTATCCAAGCGAGGTGCAACGTTACAACATGCGGAGCAACGAGCGGGTCAGCATCGTTTCTCCCGCGCGCATATCCGAAAACGGCGGGTCGGCGGTCAAATCGGGGGCGGTGCTGGATATCTCCGACACGGGCGCCCGGATCGGGCTTGAAGCGATAAATGGATTCAGCGTGGGGGCGACGCTCCGCCTTTCATTCACCCTCTCCAATGGCGCGGCGGTGAACCAATTGGCCGCGGCTGTGCGGAGCGTTAGCGAGGAAGGCGGCAAGTATTTGCTGGGGATCGGATTTTTAGGCCATGACGCCGCGGTGGGCGGTTATTGCCGTGAGTGCGCGGATTTTGCCGTGGGTGCCGCCTCCGCCGGGAGCGCCGCAATGCTGGGAGTGGAAAAAGAAGCGGTGATCGAGTTCGCCAGGAAAAACGGCAAGGTGATGATGCGCGGCTGGAAGGCGGGGGAGAACGGGTATCTCCTCACCGAGAAACCGCAAGGTCAGCTTCCACCGCTTTCGCCCGGGCAGGGGGCCGTCATCCGCGTGGAAAACAGGGGGACGATATATGGCATGGCCGTCACCTACAAGGAATTCCTGAAAAAGACCGATCTCTGTTATTTTCCCTTTCAGGACGATGTGATCGCCCACTCGCTGCGGGGTGAGGAACGGATTCAGTGCCAGCTTTTGGCGGCCGTTCACCACGCCAAAAACCAGGCCGCCACGCCGGGAACCGGCGTAATTGTCAACCTCGGCAAAGGGGGGCTCCGATTCGTCACCGGCGATTCGCTGCAAGCCGGGCCGGGCGATGAACTGTCGATGAGTTTCCATCTCGGCGGGATTGGTTTTATAGACCGGCTGAAAATGCGTCTGATGCGGGTGAATCGCCTTGGCGGCAAATCTGAATATGCCGTCCAGTTTATCGATATGGACGCGGAGCACGCGAAGCTGCTGGACGCCTATTTCGCGTTCTACAGGGCGTGGGCCGCATGAGAAGGCGATGATAAAGAAAGCCCGCGCCGCGCGGCCCCAAAATCCCAAAATTGTGTATCCGCCGTCCGCATAGTAATATTCGCGGCATGATATTCGACACGCCGCAAAACGCCTCCCGTTATTTTTCCAACAATTCACTGTTCCGGCGGGGGATCGCTTTCATCGAAAAGGCGCTGGCGGAAGGGATCGCCGACGGCCGCCATGATTTGGATGGCGACGCCTGTTACGCGATGGTGCAACGGTATGAAACCGCCCCCGCCGCCGGGAAACGCCCCGAAACCCATCTCCGTTACGCCGATATCCAGGCGGTGATCGAGGGGGAGGAGATTATCGAGTGGCTTCCCGCTGCCGGGTTGGTGATCGACACGCCATATGTGGAGGAAAACGATATCGCTTTTTACCGTGATGTTCCCGGCGCCACGCCGCTGACCATGCGCCCGGGCCTTTTCGCGGTGTTCTATCCGGGGGACGCCCACAAACCGGGCTGTGCCGGCGCCGTCCCCGCCGCCGTCCGCAAGATCGTGGTGAAAGTGCTCTTGTAAATTCTTCCCGTAACCGCGATTTTGCCAAAACGGCGGGGTATGTTACAATTTTTTCTAAATTTAAGGAGTACGGCAATAGTTCACCTTCAAGCGTGACGTGACCTTGCCCGCCGGAGCCATTCCGGCAACCGCGCGAGCGGCACGTTCATCCGCTTTATCGGCCATCGCCATCCGGTTTTGCATCAAAACCGCCATTCGTAGTGTCGTCGGGGGCGACCCCGAAAAAACGCCGATTTATTGACTCCGCATTAAGAAACCGACTATCATTTTAAATTCAGCACAAGTGAGGTAATGATATGAAACTTAAAGGCGCGCAAATTGTTGTGGAAAGCCTTATCGCCGAAGGGGTGGATACCATTTTCGGCTTTCCGGGCGGGGCGGTGTTGCCGCTCTA
>JACRGQ010000006.1 GCA_016217735.1 Nitrospinota bacterium | reverse complement strand
GGCGGGCGTGGAGATGGTGATGCCGGGCGACAACGTGACGATGATAGTCGAGCTCATTCACCCCATAGCGATGGAAAAGGAACTCCGGTTCGCCATCCGCGAAGGGGGCCGCACCGTGGGCGCGGGCGTCGTCGTCGAGATTATAGAGTAAGACAATGAGAGAAGTGATTGGATTGCAGTGCGAACCCTGCAAGCAGAAGAATTACACGACAACGCGCAATAAGAAGCTGAAGCAGGAGAAGCTGCAGACGAAGAAGTTCTGCCCGTTCTGCAGGACGCATACGGCGCACAAGGAAACCAAAGTTTAAGGCGACGGCATACACAGGCCAGTAGCTCTAACGGCTAGAGCACCGGACTCCAAATCCGGGTGTGGTGGGTTCGAATCCCTCCTGGCCTGCCATAATTGGGAAAGGTGGATACGACGTGGCGATAATGAAGACCAATCCGGTCCAGGGCGCGATGCAGTTCGTTGAAGAGACGAAAAGCGAGCTCAGGAAAGTGACGTGGCCGACTAAAAAGGAGACAACGGGGATCACGGGCGTGGTCGTTGTCGCGTGCGCCATCATGTGTGTGTACCTCGGGGTTGTCGATTGGCTCCTCGCGGAATTGATTAAGTATCTAATCAGGTAGGTGAATAGTGGACGTTAAGTGGTATGTCATTCACACGTACTCGGGATTCGAGCACAAAGTGAAGACCTCCCTCAAGGAGCAGTTTGCCATGCATGGCATCAGCGACCGTTTGGGCGAAATACTGGTGCCGATGGAGGACGTGAAGGAGTTCCGCAATGGCAAGCAGCGGGTGACTTCGCGCAAGTTTTTCCCCGGCTATGTGCTGATCCAACTGAACCTGAACGAGAAGGTGCTCATGGCGATCAAGGAATCGCCGCGGGTAACCGGCTTTTTGGGCGGTTCGACCCCCACGCCGCTTTCCGACAAGGACGTCAAGAACCTGATGGATCAGATGGCCGGCACGGTTGAAAAGCCGCGGCCGAAAGTCGAGTTTTCGGTCGGCGATTCGGTTCGCGTGATCGATGGCCCGTTTACCCATTTCTCCGGCAGGATAGAAGAAGTGAACGCCGAGCGCGGCAAAGTGAAGTTGATGGTGTCCATTTTCGGGCGTGCGACGCCGGTGGAACTTGATTTCCCCCAGATAGAGAAGGTGTAAGTATATGGCTCCCAAGAAAACGAAGGCCTTTATTAAGTTGCAGGTTCCCGCCGGCGCGGCGAATCCGGCCCCTCCCGTGGGTCCGGCGCTCGGCCAGCACGGCGTGAACATCATGGATTTCTGCAAGCAGTTTAACGCCGCCACGCAGGGCAAGGAAGGGATGATTATCCCGGTGGTGATCTCGGTGTATGAGGACCGGACGTTCTCGTTCATCATGAAGTCGCCGCCCGCCGCGGTGCTGCTCAAACGCGCCGCGGGGATCGTAAAAGGATCTCCCGAGCCGCACAAGATTAAAGTAGGCAAAGTGAACCGGACCCAGATACGGGAAATCGCCCAGATGAAGATGCAGGACATGAACAGCGCCTCGGTGGAATCCGCTGCCCGCTGCATCGAGGGAACGGCGAAAAACATGGGCTTGGTGGTGGAGGATTGACATGCCCACAATAACCAAAAACAGGAAAAAGGCGGAGACCCGCTTGCCGGCGGACAAGAAATGCTCCCTCGACCAGGCGATAGCCTTGGCCAAGGAGATAAAGTTCGCCAAGTTCGACGAGACCGTCGATCTGGCTATCCGCCTCGGCATAGATCCGAGCAAGGCGGATCAGATGGTGCGCGGTTCGGTGGTGCTGCCGGGGGGCACCGGCAAGAAGGTGCGGATACTCGTGTTCGCCAAGGGCGAAAAGGAAATAGAAGCCAAGGGCGCCGGCGCCGATTTCGTCGGCGGCGACGACCTTGTGCTGAAGATACAGGGCGGCTGGCTTGATTTCGACGTGGCGGTTGCCACGCCGGACATGATGGCGGCCGTTGGTAAAGTGGGTAAAGTGCTCGGGCCGCGCGGCCTGATGCCGAACCCCAAATCCGGCACTGTGACGTTCGATCTCAAAAAGGCCATCGCCGAAATCCGGTCCGGCCGTGTTGAGTTCCGCGCCGATAAGGCCGGGGTGGTGCATGCGCCGATCGGCAAGGCAAGCTTCGATAAGGATGCCCTGCTTAAGAACGCGATGGCGGTGCTTGAAACAATTGTCCGCATGAAGCCGTCCACGGCGAAAGGAACCTACGTCAAGTCCATTTCCCTCTCCACCACAATGGGGCCGGGAATCAAGATTGACGAGACCGTCGCCGTTGGGTTGGCCGGTTAAACGAGAGGTGGTGTCATGCCTACAGTGGAAAAAGAGAAACAGGTAGTCGAGCTTAGGGAACGGTTTTCCCGCGCGGTGAGCGTGGTGGGAGCGGAATATCGCGGCGTGAAGGCCGGCGATATGGACGCCATCCGCGCCAAACTTCGGGCGGAAAACGTCGAGCTCAAGATCGCGAAAAACCGGCTCGCCAGGATCGCGGCCAAGGGGACGCCGTTCGAGGCGATGGCCGAGAAGTTCACCGGCCCGGTTTCGCTGGCGTTCAGCTATGAAAGCGACGTGGCGGCGGCGAAGCTGGTGAGCGAATACGCCAAGAAGGAAAACTCCCTCACGGTGATTTGCGGCGTTGTCGGCGGCCATTATTACGGCGCGGACCAGATCAAGCGGATCGGCGGCCTGCCCGGCAAGAATGTGCTGCGCGCCATGCTGCTCAGCACGATGATGGGGGGCCCCCGCAGTTTTGTCAGTGTACTCAACGGCGCGTTACGGCAATTTGCGTATTTGCTGAATGCGCTTAAGGAAAAGAAAGAAAAAAACCCGGAATCCATAGGAGGTCATGAAATGTCCAACGTTACGTCTGAAGATATCAAGAGCTATCTCAACAACCTTTCGGTCCTGCAGCTTGTCGAGCTGACCAAGTCGCTTGAAGAAGCGTGGGGCGTGAGCGCCGCCGCTCCGGCCGCCGCCGCCGCCGTGGCGGGCCCCGCCGCCGCCGCCGAGGAAAAGACCGAATTCACCGTGGTGCTCGCCTCCGCCGGCGACAAGAAGATCCAGGTGATCAAGGTTGTACGCGAAATCACCGGTCTCGGCTTGAAGGAAGCCAAGGACCTCGTTGACGGCGCTCCGAAAACCGTGAAGGAGAAGATCAAGAAGGACGAAGCCGAGAAGATGAAGAAGCTTCTGGAAGAGTCCGGAGCGACTGTTGAGATTAAGTAGTCCGTCGAACCGGATACTGTATCTCAATGCCGTCTGTGACGCGGGGCGCTCTCGGTGCGCCCCCGCGTCTTTTTATATTTAAATAACGAGAGCCGGGAGGCGTGTGCTTATGTCGAAAGAATATTCGCCGGGCAGTTCCACAATTCAGCGCAAGAGTTTCGCGCGCATTCCGAAAGTGTTGGACATCCCCAATCTTCTGGAAACGCAGATACGATCCTACGACGCCCTTATCCAGGCCGATGTAAAGCCGGCGGATCGCGAGAACAGGGGTCTGGAGGAGGTATTCCGTTCGATTTTCCCCATAACCAATTACAAGGGTGACGCGACGCTTGACTATGTGGGCTACGAGCTTGGCACATGGCTGTGCCGGTGCGGCGAGTTCAAAAACCTCGGCGGCGCCGGGGTGGTCTGCGAAAAATGCAAAAAAGAAACCCACTATAAGCCGAAGTATACCGTGGAAGAGAGCCGCCAACGCGGCGTGACCTACGCGGATCCGCTCAAAATCATCGTGCAGATGTCCCTCAAAGAGAGGGATGAGGCGACCGGCCACATGGATATCCGCGAGATCAAGGAACAAAAAATATATCTGGGCGAGTTGCCGCTCATGACCGAAACCGGCACTTTTATCATCAACGGGACGGAACGCGTCATCGTCAGCCAGCTCCACCGCTCCCCCGGCGTGTTTTTCATCCGCGAAAAGGGGAAGGGTATCCACCTGGGGCGGATGGTCTATTCCGCCCGCGTTATCCCGCAGCGCGGTTCCTGGCTCGATTTCGAATTCGACACCAAAGAGGTCTGCCACGTCCGGATCGACCGCCGGAAAAAATTCCCGGTTTCGATCCTGCTCAAGGCGCTCAGCTACGGCACCAACGACCTGCTGGGGCATTTCTACCGTTTCCAGCCGGTGCGCTACAATCCGGCCACCAACGAATATTTCACCACGGTGACCGAGCACATCCACACCCTGCCATTCAAGCCGCTGGAAGACCTGGCCGATCCCAAGGGCGGCGAGGTGCTGGTGAAGGCGGGGCGCAAGTTCACCAAAGGGGCGACCCGCAAGTGCTTGGCCGCGGGCATCGCCGAATTCAAGATCGACCAGTCGCAGCTCAATACCGAGTTCATCGCCCAGGACATCATCGATGAAAAGACCGGCGTGATCCTGCTGGAGGCGAACGCGCAGTTCAGCGACGCGGCGGCGGAAGCGGTGCGCAACAACAAGATCACCAAGTTTGAAGTGCTTGGCATCGACGACCAGCTTCGCGATACGTCGTTCCGCGACACGTTGGCCGCCGACGGCCTCGAGACCGCCGATGAGGCGTTGCGCGAAATCTACAAGCGGATGCGTCCGGGCGATCCGCCCACCGCCGAATCGGTGAAGGCGTTCTTCCACAACCTGTTCTTCAACGACAAGCGTTACGATCTCAGCGAAGTCGGCCGCAAGAAGATTAACGAAAAACTGAGCCTGAACATTCCGCCCGATATGCGGCTGTTGACCAAGGAAGACATCCTTGCCACCGTGAAGTACCTCTTCGACCTGCGCAAGGGGGCCGGCAGCAAGGACGATATCGACCATCTGGGGAACCGCCGCGTCCGCGCCGTGGGCGAATCGGTCGCCGCGCAATTCCGGGTCGGCATGGTCCGCATGGAAAAGGCGATCATCGAGCGGATGAACATTATGGATCTGGCGGCCTGCATGCCGCACGACCTGATCAATTCCAAGCCGGTTACCGCGGCCATCAAGGAGTTTTTCGGTTCGTCGCAGCTCTCCCAGTTCATGGATGAAACCAACCCGCTTTCCGCGCTTACCCACAAGCGGCGATTGTCGTCGCTGGGACCAGGAGGCTTGGCCCGCGAACGGGCCGGCTTCGAGGTGCGCGACGTGCATCCGACGCACTACGGGCGCATCTGCCCGGTTGAAACGCCGGAAGGCCCGAACATCGGCCTCATCGCGTCGCTCTCCACTTTCGCGCGGGTGAACAAGTACGGGTTCATCGAAAGCGCTTACAAGAAGGTTGCCGGCGGCCGCGTGACCGACGAAGTGGCCTATCTCACCGCGACGGAAGAATACGGACACACCATCGCGCAGGCGAACGCGCCGGTGGACGAAAACGGCTACTACATCAATCCAACGGTCATCGGCCGCCACGAGGGGGAAACCCTTTCGGTGCCGATTGAGCAGGTGGACTACATGGACGTGTCGCCCAACCAGCTCTTCTCGATTGCCGCGGCGCTGATACCGTTCCTGGAGAACGACGACGCGAACCGCGCGCTGATGGGCTCGAACATGCAGCGGCAGGCCGTGCCGCCGATACGCACCGATGCGCCGCTTGTCGGCACCGGGATGGAAAAAATAGCCGCCCGCTATTCCGGCACGCTGACCATCGCCCGCCACGACGGCGAGGTGATCAGCGTCGATTCGCGCCGCATCGTCGTGCGCGTCAACGACAAGCGGGCCAAGCCGGGCCACAAGGTTGACATCTACAACCTGACCAAGTTCGGCCGCTCCAACCAGAACACATGCATCAACATGCGCCCGATAGTCACCCCCGGCCAGAAGATCAAGAAGACCGACGTGCTGGCGGACGGCCAGTCGACCGACCGCGGAGACTTGGCGCTGGGGCGCAATCTGCTGGTGGCGTTCATGCCGTGGCGCGGGTACAACTTTGAAGACGCGATCATCATCAACGAAAACATCATCAAGAAAGACTGCTTCACCTCGATCCACATCGAGGAGTTCGAAGTGGACGCGCGCGACACCAAGTACGGCAAGGAAGAGATCACCCGCGACGTGCCGGGCCTGTCGGAGGAATCGCAGCGCAATATCGACGAAAGCGGCATCATCCGCATCGGCGCGAAGGTGAAACCGGGCGACATCCTCGCCTGCAAGATCACCCCGAAAGGCGAAACCCTGTTGTCGCCCGAAGAAAAGCTGCTCAAGGCGATTTTCGGCGAGAAGGCGGGCAACGTGATGGATACCTCCTACCGCGTGCCGCCGGGCGTGGACGGCATCGTTGTCGACGTGCGGATATTCAACCGCAGCGGCGCGGAGAAAGACGCCCGCACCCTCGAGATCGAGGCCGCCGAGAAGGCCCGGATCGAGGCTGATTCCGAGGAGCAGATCCGCATCGTCAAGGAAGAACGCGATAACCGCATACGCCTGTTGCTGGAAGGCAAGGTGGCCGAGAAGGCCGTCACCGCCGCCGGCTCCAAGGAAGTGCTGGTCGAAGCCAAGGGCAAGCTTACCGCCGCCGCGCTCCGCCAGGTGGACGGGAAAGACCTGCTCAAGATCGCGGTGAAGGAAAATATCAGCGCCGCGGTCGAGGACATTGAGGAGACCACCAACGAGCTGATCCGCGACCTGAAGGCCGACCTCAACGACAAGTTGGGCAAGCTGGAAAAAGGGGATGAACTTGCCCCGGGCGTGATCAAGCTGGTGAAGATTTATGTGGCCGTGAAACGCCGGTTGCAGGTGGGCGACAAGATGGCCGGCCGCCACGGGAACAAGGGCGTCATTTCGGTCATCGTGCCGGAAGAGGATATGCCCCGCCTGGAAAACGGCACGCCGCTCGACATCGTGCTGAACCCGCTGGGCGTGCCAAGCCGCATGAACGTTGGCCAGTTGATGGAAACCTCGCTGGGCATGGCCGCCAAAATGATGGGGGTCTATTTCGAGACCCCGGTGTTCGACGGCGCCCGCGAAGCGGACATCCGCGGCCTGCTCAAGCAGAACGGCTTGCCCGAAGACGGCATGATGAAGCTGATTGACGGCCGCACCGGCGAGTATTTCGACCAGCGCACGTTCGTTGGCATGATTTACATGCTTAAGTTGCACCTCCTCTTCGAAGTCAAGATACACGCCCTGAGCACCGGCCCATACTCGCTCGTTACCCAGCAGCCGCTGGGGGGGAAAGCGCAGTTCGGCGGCCAGCGCCTGGGCGAAATGGAAGTCTGGGCGCTCGAAGCCTACGGCGCCGCCTACACGTTGCAGGAAATGCTCACCGTGAAGTCGGACGACGTGGAAGGGCGCAAGCGGATGTATGAAGCCATCGTCAAGGGAGACAACACCCTGCAGCCGGGGCTGCCGGAATCCTTTAACGTCCTCGTCAAGGAACTCCAGAGCCTCTGCCTGGACATTTCCCTCGACGAAAGACCTAAGACCATTTAAGGAGGAACTAACAAGTGGAAAAAGTTCTTCGATTGTTTGAAAGGCCCAAGGATCCGCTGTCGTTTGATTCGGTGATGATCCGCCTCGCTTCGCCGGAGAAGATCCGTTCGTGGTCGTTTGGCGAAGTGCGGAAACCGGAAACCATCAATTACCGCACCTTCAAGCCGGAGCGCGACGGGCTCTTCTGCGCCAAGATATTCGGCCCGGTCAAGGACTGGGAATGTCTCTGCGGCAAGTACAAGCGGATGAAGTACAAAGGCACCGTGTGCGAAAAGTGCGGCGTGGAAGTGACCCTCTCCAAGGTGCGGCGCGAGCGCATGGGGCACATCGAGCTGGCCAGCCCGGTGGCGCACATCTGGTTCTTCAAGGGGCTGCCGAGCAAGATCGGCAACTTCCTCGACATGACGCTCACCGAGCTGGAAGCGGTCATCTACTTTGAAAAGTACATCATCATTGATCCGAAGAACACCAAGCTGAAATACAAGCAGGTGCTCAACGAGGATGACCTGCAGGAAGCGGTCAAGACCTGGGGCGAAGACGCCTTCGACTACGGCATCGGCGCCGAAGCGGTTCAGACCATCCTGAAAGGCGCCGACATGGATCAATTGGCGCTCGACCTCAAGGAGCATCTCCGCACCACCCAGTCGGTGCAGACGCGGCGCAAGCTGGTGAAACAGCTCAAGATCGTGGAAGCCTTCCGCAAATCCGGCAACCGGCCGGAGTGGATGGTGCCCTCCGTGATTCCGGTGATTCCGCCGGAGTTGCGCCCGCTCGTCCCGCTGGACGGCGGCCGGTTCGCCACCTCCGACCTCAACGATCTCTACCGCCGCGTGATCAACCGCAACAACCGCCTCAAGCGGCTGATGGAACTGCGCGCGCCGGAAATCATCATCCGC
This sequence comes from Nitrospinota bacterium, assembly GCA_016217735.1. NCBI lineage: Bacteria > Pseudomonadati > Nitrospinota > Nitrospinota bacterium. The sequence goes on along the minus strand of JACRGQ010000006.1, from coordinate 18,192 downwards.
AACGAAAAGCGGATGCTGCAGGAAGCCGTCTCGGCGCTGTTCGACAACGGCCGCCGCGGACGCGTGCTGAAGGGGCCGAACAAGCGCCCGCTGAAATCGCTGGCCGACATGCTGAAAGGCAAGCAGGGGCGTTTCCGCCAGAACCTGCTGGGCAAGCGCGTCGATTATTCCGGCCGCTCCGTCATCGTGGTCGGGCCGGAACTGAAGTTCTACCAGTGCGGGCTGCCCAAGAAGATGGCGATTGAGCTGTTCAAACCGTTCATCTACCACAAGCTGGAAGTGAAGGGTTATGCCGCCACCATCAAGAGCGCCAAGAAAATGGTGGAATCCGAGCAGCCGGAAGTGTGGGAAGTGCTTGATGAAGTCATCAAGGACCACCCGGTGCTGCTGAACCGCGCCCCGACCCTGCACCGCCTCGGCGTGCAGGCGTTCGAGCCGGTGCTGGTCGAAGGGAAGGCGATCCGCCTGCACCCGCTGGTCTGCGCCGCGTTCAACGCCGACTTCGACGGCGACCAGATGGCCGTGCATGTGCCCTTGTCGCTTGAGGCGCAGGTGGAGACGCGCATCCTGATGCTTTCCATCAACAACATCCTTTCGCCCGCCAACGGCCGCCCGATCGCGGTTCCATCGCAGGATATCGTGCTGGGGAACTACTACCTCACGAAGGAGCGCGGCGGCGTGAAGGGCGAGGGAAAGGCCTTCTCCAACCCCGCCGAAGTGCGCACCGCGTTCGATCACAAGGCGGTGCATTTGCAGGCGAAAATCCGCGTACGGATGGCCGGCCAGATACATGAAACCACCGTCGGCCGCGTTCTCTTCTACGAGATCGTGCCGAAGGAAGTCCCGTTCTCCCGCGTGAACAAGGTGCTGAACAAGGCGGCCATCCTGCAGGTTGTTAACGAGGTGCATACCAAGACCTCGCTCGACGTGGTGGTGAAGTTCCTTGATGACCTGAAGGACACCGGGTTCTTCTACGCCACCAAGTCCGGTCTTTCCATCAGCATGGAGAATATGCGCATCCCGCAGCGGAAATTCGCGCTGATCGACGACGCGAAGAAGCGGACCGGCGAGGTGGAAGAGCAGTACCATAACGGCCTCATCACCAAGGGCGAAGGGTACAACAAAATCATCGACGTGTGGGCGCAGGTGACCGACAAGGTCACCGAAGAGGTGTTCGCCGAACTCAAGCACGAGGACAAACAGCTTGGCGACGGCACCGCGCCGGCGGGATCGCAGTGGAACGGCGTTTACCTGATGGCCGATTCCGGCGCGCGCGGCAGCAAGGCGCAGATCGCCCAGCTGGCCGGCATGCGCGGCCTGATGGCCAAGCCGTCGGGTGAAATCATCGAAACCCCGATCACCGCGAACTTCCGCGAAGGCCTCACCGTGGCGCAGTACTTCATCTCGACGCACGGCGCGCGCAAAGGTTTGGCCGATACCGCGCTCAAGACCGCGAACTCGGGCTACCTGACCCGCCGCCTCGTGGACGTTTCGCAGGACGTGATAATAACGATTGACGACTGCGGCACCATGAACGGCATCGACACCGCCGCCCTTATCGAAGGGGGCGAAGTGATACAGCGCCTCGGCGAGCGCCTGTTGGGCCGCGTGACGCTGGAACCGATTATCGACCCCTTTACCAAGGAAGTGTTGCTGGCCGCCAACAAGGAAATCAACGAAGAAGCGGTTGAAAAGATCGAAAACGCCGGCGTGGAGCAGGTGAAAATCCGCTCCGTGCTCACCTGCGACGCCCCGGATGGCGTTTGCGCCTCCTGCTACGGCCGCAACCTGGCCACCGGCAGAATGGTGGAATCGGGCGAAGCGGTCGGCGTCATCGCCGCGCAGTCGATCGGCGAACCGGGCACCCAGCTGACGATGCGTACCTTCCACATCGGCGGCGTGGCCAGCCGCGTGGCCGAGCAGACCAAACTGATCTCCGCCAAGGGGGGCGTGGTCAAGTACATCGAACTGCGCACCGTGGCGCTGGATACCGGCGAGATGATCGCGATGAACCGCAACGGCGGCATTATCATACAGGACGACGAAGGGCGCGAAAAGGAACGCTACAAGATCATTTACGGCGCCAAACTGAAGGTGCTGGATGGCGCGCGGGTGAGCGAAGGCGACACCGTCGCGGAATGGGATCCCTACACCGTGTCAATCCTTACTGAAACGACCGGCACCATTGCTTTCGGCGATATCATAGAAAACGTGACGATGCGCGAAGAAGTGGACGAAGTGACCGGCCACTCGGAAAAGATCATCCTGGATCACCGGGAAGAGAAGAAACATCCGCGCATCTCGATCAAGGATTCGCACGGCAAGACCGTGAGCCGCTATGTGTTGCCGGCCGGCGCGCACATCAACGTGAAGGAAGGGCAAGCGGTGGACGTGGGCGATATCATCGCCAAGATACCGCGCGAAACCACCAAGACCAAGGACATCACCGGCGGTCTGCCCCGCGTGGCGGAGCTCTTCGAGGCCCGCAAGCCGCACGACCAGGCCACCATCTCCGAGGTGAGCGGGCGCGTGAAATTCGGCGCGTTCATCAAGCGGACGCGGGAAATCCTCGTGACCACCGAGGATGGCGCGGAGCACAAGTATGTGGTGCCCCGCGGCAAGCACGTGAACGTGCATGAGGGCGACTACGTCCACGCCGGCGAACCGCTGGTTGACGGCGCTCCGAACCCGCACGACATCCTGAACATCATGGGCGAAAAGGAACTGCAGAAGTTCCTCGTGAACGAGGTGCAGGAAGTCTACCGGCTCCAGGGCGTGCAGATCAACGACCAGCACATCGAAGTCATCGTGCGGCAGATGCTCAAGCACCTGGTAATCGAGGATCCGGGCGATACCGATTTCCTCGTGGGCGAACAGGTGATGAAGAAGACGTTCCAGAACAGGAACATGGACGTGATCAGGGCGGGCAAGAAGCCGGCGAAGGGCAGGCCGATCCTGATGGGCATCACCAAGTCCTCGCTCTCGACGGAAAGCTTCATTTCCGCCGCCTCTTTCCAGGAGACCACGCGGGTGCTCACCGAAGTGGCCATTTCCGGCAAGATGGATCCGCTCAAGGGACTCAAGGAGAACGTCATCATGGGCCGCCTGGTTCCCGCCGGCACCGGCTCGCGGAACTACCAGAACCTGAGCGTCCTGCCGACCAAGCTGCCGATCTTCGATCTCAAGAAGACCAAGGCAACCGAGGAAAGCGTGGTCGAGTAAAGTTTCCGTCATGTTGTAAATCACGGCCCCTTGGAGCGGTTCAAGGGGCCGTTTTCTTTTAACCGCCAGAAACGCACCGTTATGCCGGAGCGCAATGACTGGAGGGACGATGCTGCGTCATACGCTGAAGCGGGTTGTGCTGGGAACGCTGGAATCGCTCCGGCGGCTGTTCATGCAGGAACACGTCTTCATGGTGGTGGTAGCGTGCGCTATCGGTTATCTCACCGGGCTTTGCGCCGTCGTATTCAAGTGGATGATCGCCGGGGTGGAAGCCGTATTCCTTAAGGAATTTTTCAACCGCGCGTCCGCGGGCTCTTCCCTCTGGCTGTTGTTGATCCCCGTCTCGGTGGGATTGGGCGGGCTGATCGTCGGCCTGTTGAACCACTATTTCAATCCCGGCAAAGAAGGGGGCGGCCTTGCCGAACCGATGAAGTGGGCCGCCATCGATCAGGGGCGGGTGCCGAAGCACATTATCTGGTTCCGCCCCATCGCCTCCGCCTTCACCATCGGCAGCGGCGGGTCGGCGGGACGCGAAGCCCCCACCGTGCAGATCGGCGGCGCGGTCGGCTCGCTGGTGAGCGGCATCATCAAGGCATCGTCGGAGCGGCGGCGCCTGCTGATGGGGTGCGGCACGGCGGGAGCCATCGCGGCATCGTTCAACGCCCCCCTCGGCGGCATTGTCTTCGCCATCGAAGTCATACTCGGCGATTTCAACATTAAAGTATTTTCACCGCTCATTTTTTCATCGGTGATCGCCACCGTCACGGCGCGGCATCTGGAGGGGGATGTGCCGGCGTTTGAATTGCCGGCCTACACGCTGGTATCCACCATTGAGATTTTCTTTTTCATTATCCTGGGACTTATCGCGGGGCTTCTGGCGGCGCTGTTTTACAAAACGTTCATTGATATAGGGGGCAAATTCAAAAAGCTGAAGCTGCACCCGATATTCGTGCCGGCGGCGGGAGGCGTGCTGGTGGGATTTTTCGGCATCTTCTACCCCGATGCGCTGGGCAACGGCTACGACGGGATGAACAAGGTGCTCAACGGCCAGATGCTTTGGCATATGGCGTTGCTGTTGGTGTTTGTGAAAATACTCCTCACGGGCCTGACGCTCGGCTCTGGCGGGTCGGGCGGGATATATGCGCCATCGCTGTTTATCGGCAGCATGGCGGGCGGGGCATTCGGCGCGCTGCTCAATTACCTGTTCCCCGGCTTGACCGGCTCCGCCGGTTCTTACGCGCTGGTGGGGATGGGGGCGGTGATGAGCGCGGTCGGCCACATGCCGATGACGAATATCCTGATGACGTTCGAGCTGACGAACAGCTACCAGATCATCCTGCCGATCATGGTCGCGTGCATTTCATCCACGGTGACGTACGCCTTTTTCTGCAAGAACTCGGTGGACATGGAAATCCTGAGCCGGAGGGGGATAAACATCTGGCGCGGACGCGAATCGTCCATCATGGGTTCGCTTTTGGTGCGCGATGTCATGAATATGGAGTTCGATGTCGTGCGGGAGGATACCCGGTTCCGCGACATTCTTGCCATCATGGCCAAATCGAAGGCGTACTATTTTCCCTGCGTCAACGCCGGCGGGCGGATGACCGGCATCATCTCGGTGCAGGACATCCGGCAATTCATGCTGGATGAGGTATTGGCCGAAGTGGTGGTGGCTAAAGATATGGCGGCGATGAAGGTGATTTCCCTTACGCCGGACGAAAACCTTAACGATGCGATGGAAAAGTTCTCGTTGCGCGATCTCGACGAGCTGCCGGTGGTGGCCGACCGCGAAACAAGCATCGTGGTGGGTATGTTGCGGCGCAAGGACGTGATCACCGCCTACAAAAAGGCCGTTATGCAGGCTTCGGCGTAGCGGTCCCGGCGGATAACAACGGCATGCGCCAAGGATGGCTGTGTCATTCGCCATGGTTTTCCCATGAAACGCGGTTAAAAAACGCTCGACTTCCATGGCCGGTTTGGGGATAATAACCCCTTCAAGTCCAACAATTTTAATGGTTTTGGGGGCAAGCTTTGAGGACAATTAATTCCAACGCTATCACCGCCGCCGTAAAAAAGATGGTGATGGGCGCCAACTACGATCTTGGCGACGATGTTATCCAAGCCTTTGAAAAAGGGCTTAAACAAGAGGCCTCGCCGGTCGGCAGGGCGGTATTGAACACCCTTATCGAAAACGCCCGCATCGCCCACGACGAGCAGGTGCCAATCTGCCAGGATACCGGCATGGCGGTCTTTTTTGTCGAGATGGGGCAAGACGTTCATTTAGAAGGGGCGTTATTGCAGGATGCCATCGACGAAGGGGTACGCCAAGGGTATAAAGACGGCTATCTCCGCAAGTCGATTTGCGACCCGTTCACGCGGAAAAACACCGGTGACAATACCCCCGCCGTGGTGATTCTTGATATCGTCACTGGGGATAAACTGAAGATAACGGCCGCGCCCAAAGGGGGCGGCAGTGAAAACATGAGCCGCCTGACGATGCTGACCCCCAGCGCCGGAAAAAAGGGGATCGTCGATTTTGTGGTGAAGCGCTGCGAAGAAGCCGGCAGCAATCCCTGTCCGCCGGTCATTGTGGGGGTGGGCATTGGCGGGTCGGCCGAAAAATGCATGATACTTGCCAAGAAGGCGCTGCTCCGCCATGTGGGAGAGCCGAGTTCCGACCCGGAGCTGGCAACGCTGGAAGCGGAGATGTTGGAGAAGATCAACGCCATCGGCATGGGGCCGCAGGGGCTGGGTGGCACCACCTACGCCTTGGCCGTGCATGTGGAAAAACATCCTTGCCACATCGCATCGCTTCCGCTCGCGGTAAACATCTGCTGCCACGCCAGCAGGCATAAAGAAGCGGTGCTGTAATGGCGAACGAAATTAAAATCACAACCCCGCTTGATGACGCCGCGGTGGCGAAGCTCAAGGCGGGGGATCAGGTATCGATCACCGGGGTCATCTACACGGCGCGGGATACGGCCCACAAACGGCTGGTGGACGCCCTCGACGCGGGGCAGCCGCTGCCGTTTGACATGAACGGACAGGTTATCTATTATGTCGGCCCGTCCCCGGCGAAACCCGGCAAAGTGATCGGTTCCGCCGGCCCCACCACCAGTTACCGCATGGATGCCTATGCGGAGCGGCTGATGGAAAAAGGGATGAAGGGGATGATCGGCAAGGGAATGAGGGACAAGAAGGTCATCGAAGCGATGAAGAAACATAAATGCGTCTACTTCGCCGCCATCGGCGGAGCCGCCGCGCTCATCGCCCGTTCCATTAAAGCTGTTGAAGTTATCGCGTACGAAGACCTCGGCCCCGAAGCGGTGCGCCGCATGGAAGTCGAGGATTTCAAGGCGGTCGTCATCAACGACATTTACGGCAACGACCTATATGATATAGGAAAGGCGCAATACAGGGTGGCTAAATGATAAAACATGATGTGGTGATAGTCGGCGCGGGCTTGGCCGGCCTGCGCGCGGCGCTGGAGCTGGCCGGTAAAGTTGACGTGGCGGTCGTCTCCAAAGTCTATCCTTCCCGCTCCCACTCGGGCGCGGCGCAAGGAGGCGTGGCGGCGGCGATGGCCAACGAAAGCGATGACAGTCCCGAACTCCATATGTACGACACCGTCAAGGGGTCGGATTACCTGGGCGACCAGGACGCCATCGAGATAATGACCAACGACGCGCCCATCACCATCACCGAGATGGAGCGTTTGGGCTGCGTGTTCTCGCGCGACGCCGAAGGGCGCATCGCCCAGCGCGAGTTCGGCGGCCACAGCAAGCCCCGCGCCTGCTATGCCGCGGACCGCACCGGCCACGCGATGCTGCACACGCTGTACGAGCAGTCATTCAAGTACAAAAAGGACATCACCTTCTACAACGAGTGGTACCTGCTCGACCTGATATATGAAGACGGGAGCGCGCGCGGCGTGGTGGTGATGAACGTGAGGACCGGCGATATTGAAGTGATTCAGGCCAAGTCCGTGCTTTTCGGCACCGGCGGGTATGGCCGCGCCTACAAGATCACCTCGAACGCGTTCGCCAACACCGGCGACGGCATCATGGCCGCCTACCGGGCGGGGTTGCCGCTGGAAGACATGGAGTTCGTCCAGTTCCACCCGACCGGCTTATACATGCAGGGCATTCTCATGAGCGAGGCGGCCCGCGGCGAAGGCGGCTATCTCCTCAACGGCAATATGGAGCGTTTCATGGAGCGCTACGCCAAATCCCGCATGGAACTGGCCCCGCGTGACATCGTCTCCCGCGCCGAGCAGACCGAGATCAACGAAGGGCGCGGCGCCGGGCCCAATAAGGATTACATCTACGTGGACTTGCGGCACCTCGGCCGCGAAAAGATACTGGAAAAGCTGCCGCAGATACGCCACCTCGCCATCGATTTCCTCGGCGTCGATTGCATCGACAACCCGATCCCGATCCAGCCGACGGCCCACTACAGCATGGGGGGTATTCCGGCCAGCAAGGATTGCGAAGTGTACCGCGACGAGAAGGGGGCCATCGTAAAGGGCTTCTACGCCGCGGGCGAATGTTCCTGCATCTCGGTTCACGGGGCCAACCGTCTCGGCACCAACTCGCTGCTGGATGCCACCGTCTTCGGCCGCCGCGCCGGCAAGAGCATCCTCAATTACATGGTGGGGGCGCAACACGAACCGGTCAACGAGGCCGAAGAAAAACGCAAGGCCCGCAAACGGATCGACGACCTGCTCTATACCCCTTCCACCGAATCGGCCAACGACATCCGCAACGAGCTTAAAGAAACCATGACCAACCATGTTGGCGTTTTCCGCGGCAAAGAAGGATTGGCCACGGCGCACAAGAAACTGAAGGAACTGCAACAGCGCTTCACCAAGGTGCGCGTGGAGGACAAGGGAAAAGTTTTCAACACCGAGATTATCGAAACGCTGGAACTGGCCAACATGCTCACCTACAGCGAACTGATTATCGCCGGGGCCGAGGCCCGCACCGAAAGCCGCGGCGCCCATGCCCGCGTCGATTACCCGAAACGCGACGACGTCAACTGGATGAAGCACACCATGGCTTCCGCCGATGCGGATGGCGCCATCCAGCTTAAGTACAAGCCGGTGGTCGTCACCAAGCACCAGCCGGAAGAAAGGAAGTACTGATGGCCAAGACGAAATTCCTTATCTCACGCTACAACGCGGCGCGGGATCCGAAGCCGTACCTGCAGGAATTCCGGCTTGAGATTCCCCAAGGGGCGACGCTGCTGGACTGCATCAACCTGATCAAGTGGACACAGGACGGGACGTTGACCTACCGCATGTCCTGCCGCAGCGCCATTTGCGGATCCTGCTCCATGAAGGTGAACGGCCACGCCCGCCTTGCCTGCAAGACGCAGGCGGCGGAAGCCGTCATCGACGGCGCCATCACCATCGAGCCGATGGGGAATTCGCCCCTCATCCGCGACCTCGCGGTCGACCTTGAGCCGTTCTTCGATTCCATCGACCGGGTGAAGCCGTATCTCGTCCCGGACGACAGCAAGCAGTGGAAACGCGAAACATTGCAGAGCCACGACGATTACCGGAAGATCGAGGATGCCAGCACGTGCATCCTGTGCGCCGCCTGCTGGTCCGATTGCAATGTGCTGGAGGTGGATCCCCGCTTCCTCGGGCCGGCCGCGCTGGCCAAGGCGCAGCGCTTCGTCTATGACTCGCGCGACAGCGATACCGCCAACCGCATTGAGTATTTAAGCCGCGTCACCGGCATGTGGGATTGCACGCACTGCGCCGAATGCGCCACGCGCTGCCCCACCGACGCCAAGCCGCTGTTCCGCATCAAGGAGCTCCGCACCGCGGCGATGACGCATAAGGTCACCAACAACAACGGCGCACGCCACGTGCTCGCCTTCCGCGAATCGGTGGGCGGCCTGGTGCCCGGCATCGGCGGCGGGATGCTCAACGAGAACTATATACCGGTACGTTCCGTCGGGTTTTTCAACCTGGACGGGATACTGAGCATCATTCCGGTGGGCATCCGCATGTTCATCCGCGGAAAGAATCCGCCGATTCTCCCGCACATCATTGACAAATTCGGCGAGGTGCGCGCGATGTTCCGCCGCTTCAACGACTATCGCAAGGAGTACCGGAAATGAAGTACGCCCTGTATACCGGATGCGTCGCCAAAGGCGCGGGCCGCGAACTGATGAGCGCCACCGTCTACGCCGCCGAACGCCTCGGCATCCAAATCAAGGAAATGAAAGACGCTTCCTGCTGCGGCGCGGGGGCCATTCAGGAGGATAACCCGTTGCTTGGCGACGCACTCAACGCGCGCACCTTTGCGCTGGCGGAGGAGCAGGGGCTGGACATCATGACCATCTGCGGAACCTGCCAAGGGGTCATGCGCACCGCCCAGATAAAGATGGATCACAACCCGGCCCACAAAGAACGGGTGAATGCCGCGCTCAAGCGCGATACCGGCCGCGAATATAAAGGCACTGTAAAAGTGAAACACTTTTACCAGATCGTGGAGGAAGACTACGGCCTGGAGAACGTCGTCAAGCGGGTCACCCGCAAGCTGACCGGCCTCAAGGTGGCGCCGTTCTACGGTTGCTACGTTCTTCGTCCGCACGAATACAGCGATACCAAAGTGCCGGACCGCCCGGATTATCTGGAAAAGCTGATCGCGGCGGTGGGGGCCACCCCGGTCGATTACGCGGAAAAACAGAAGTGTTGCGGTTTTCCGATACTGATGCCGAACAAGGCCAACGCGCTCCAGCTTTCCGGCAACGCCACGATCGGCGCGCTGAAGGCCGGCGCCGACGTGATGGTCACGCCCTGCCCGCTCTGCCACCTGAACATGGACAGCTATCAGCCGGAGATCGAGGAGATGCTCGACCGGAAGATCAACATGCCGGTGCTGCACTATCCGCAGTTGATCGCGTTGGCGCTGGGGGCCAACTTGGACGAACTGAAGATGAACACCCACGTGGTGTTGCCGAACGAAAAGTTGCTGGAAATCGCCGCCCGCTAAGGGGATTTTGAATAGTAAGGGGCGCGGCGGATGCCGCGCCCCTTTTTTATTTTCCGCGCCGGAGGGTGGTCAGCAGCACGCCGGCGATGACCAGCACCGTGCCGCCCGCTTGCGCCATCGACACCTGTTCGCCCAAAAAATACCAAGCCAGCGCGATGGTGCTCACCGGGCCGATGGAATTGATGATGGAACTCCTGCTCGCGCCGATGCGCTTCATCCCTTCCGACATCAGGAAAGCCGGTATCACCGTGGAAAAAAAGGCCATGACCGCCGTGAGCTGGTAAACCGGCGGCGGTTGCACAAAAGCGGATAACGGCCGCATTAATAAAAAGTGCGCCGTAATCGCCGCCGCGGAAGAGAGCATGGCGTATGCGGTGAAGCGGGCCGACCCCGCCTTTTTTATCAGCTCGCCGCCCACCACAAGGTAAAACGCGTAGGCGAGCGCACTGGTTAAAATAAGTGCCACCCCCAGCCACACCTGTCCGCCGACAAACGAGATGTCGTGAAACACCGCCAAGCCAACCCCGGCGGAGCTAAGCAGCAGCGATATCACGTCGGTTCCGGTGATGGGGCGTTTCAAAAATGAGGCGGAAATCAGCACCACCATCGTCGGGTAAAGGAAAAGGATCAGCCGTTCCAGGCCCGCCGATATGTATTGCAGTCCGACAAAATCGGTGAGCGCCGCCAGATAAAAACCGAGCAAGCCGATACCCGCTATCATGCCCAGTTCGCGCGGCGTCGTCTTCCGTTCGCTCTTCCATTCCCCCCACACCGCAAGCGCGGCGAAGAAGGGGAGGGCCATCAGCATCCGCAGGGCAAGCAGCGTCGTGGCGTCCACGCCGTGGCGGTATGCCAGTTTGACAAGCACCGCTTTGCCCGAAAAGCTCACCGCCGCGATAAGGACGGCAAGCGCTCCCAGCAATGAGTTTCCCGGCCCTGTTGATTGATCGCTTTCGCCCGCCATGATACATCTCCTCGGATTATGTGCGGACATCGGAACCGCGAATCGCCGCGGCCCGATGGCCGCGGTGTTGCGTGATTGACTAGTTAAACTCCAAACGCACCGCGGCCCTGGCGCCTATTGCCTGCCAAAGCGCAAGGGATGCGCTGATGGCGGAGGGGTGTTTAATAATGGCAACGATGTTCGTGTGCATCGGGAGATACTACTTCCTAGCGTCTTTCGCTGTCAACATTTTCGGGCAACGGGCGGCGGGCGATCTGCCGGAGGGCGGCGGGGAGCGCCGCCAGCAGCGAAGAAGCGGTGAGGGAGCAGGGGTCGTGTTCCGCGGTGTAGTTGTCCGCGGCCAGTCCATGCAAATATACCGCCAGCGCGGCCGCGTTCAGCGGTGCAACCCCCTGTGCGATAAATCCGGCGATCATGCCGCCCAGCACATCGCCAGTGCCGCCGCTGGCGAGATTTTGGTTGCCGGTCGGATTGATAAAGGCGGTGCCGTCCGGCGCGGCGATAACGGTGCGCGCCCCTTTCAGGACGGTGATGCAGTTGAACTCTTTGGCGAAACTTTTCGCGCAGTTCAGCCGGTCGGCGTTCACCGTTGCGGCGGTTGTGCCGGTGAGGCGCGCCATCTCGCCCGGATGCGGCGTGATGATGGTGGGGGCCGCGCGCCGTTTCAGCAGTTCCTTGTTCGGGGCAATGTTGTTCAGTCCGTCGGCATCGACGATCAGCGGGACGTTGCATCCGGCCGCCACTTTCTCCGTCAACGCTTCAAGCCCCACGCCGCGTCCCATGCCCGGGCCGAGCAGCAAAACCGATTTGTCTTTTACGAAGGCGAGAATTGTATCCGCGTTGGCCGCGTCGTCAAGCCGCTCGGCCAACGGCAGGCCCATCACCTCCAGCGCCCCCAGTTCAAACTGCCGGCTCAACGGCAATCTGGCGGCGGCGGTGGAAAGACCCGCTCCCACTTTTAGCGCCGCCAGCGCGGCAAGCGCGGCGGCTCCCTCCATCCCTTCGTTGCCGCCGGCGATGACGGCATGACCGTAGGTTCCCTTGTGCGCGTATTCCGGGCGGGGCGGAAGCGTGGCGCGCGCCCACGCATCGTCCGGCAGCCACGCCTCAAACGGCGAATCGGCCAAAAGTTTTTGGGGGAAGTTGATATCGGCGACGTGCAACGCGCCAACCGCCGCCGCGGCGGGATATGACATCATTCCCACCTTCGGCAGGCCGAAGGTGATGGTGGCGTCGGCGTGTACGTAAAGCGGATGCACAATTCCCCTGTCCGCATCGAGGCCGGAGGGGATGTCGAGCGCGAGGCAGAAACGTTTCCACCCGTTGATTTTTTCGACCGCCGTTTTATATATTCCTTTGAGTTCCCCGCCGATCCCGGTGCCGAGGATGGCATCCACCAGCGCGTCGGCGTGGCGGATGGCGGTCTCATGTTTGAGCAGGCCGGATTCATCCACGCACTCCATGATGCGTCCGCCCATGGCTGCATAGGCCTCCATGTTTATTTTCGCGCTTCCTTTGAGATTGGCGCGGGGTACCAACAGGTAGACCGCCGGATCGTATCCGCGGACGTGGAGTTGGCGGGCCAGCACAAAACCGTCGCCGCCGTTGTTTCCCTTGCCGCAGAAGATGCCGATGCGGCGATGTCCGGGGCCGAGGAGTTGCTCAAGATACAGCATTGCCTGGGTGCCCGCGTTTTCCATCAGGAGCAGTTCGGGCACGCCGTATTGTTCAATGGCGGCGCGGTCGATTTCCCTCATCTGCGCGGTGGAAACGATCTTGATCATGCCGTTCGCCTTATGTAAGGAAAATAAAAAAGGCCTCCGTGTAACCGGGAGGCCAGCGGTTGATTCCGTAAGGGGAAGTTATTTCTTCTTCGCACCCAGCACGGAGTCCTTGGCCGCCTTGGCGACGCGGAACTTCAGCACTTTCTTGGCCGGGATTTTGATGGCTTCGCCGGTCTGGGGGTTGCGGCCCATGCGGGCTTTGCGGTTCACGAGAACCAGTTTGCCGAGGCCCGGGATGGTGAATCCGTTTTTGGATTCTTTGTAGGCGAGCTGCACGAGGGTTTCGATGATCGCCACGGCGGCTTTCTTCGTCAACGCGTGAGTCTTTGCAACGTGGTCGGCGATTGCGGACTTGGTCATCTGTTTAGCCATTAGTATTCCCCTTTAAAAAAGTTTTTTGTTACCCACTCTTTATTTACTCACAGTCTAAAATTGCTTCGGATAATTTAACCAGAATCCGTTTTTAAAAGCAAGCGGAATACTTGCTGTTGGCGGCTCAAATGCGTGTTGCCGCTCCGCGTAACACTTAAGTGGCAGGGCGGAGTTGTCAGGGATTCCGCGTCCTGATGACGGAGGCCACGGCGAATTTCTTTTCATGCGTGAGGGAAAGGATGAAGGAGCCGCCTCCTTTCGCCGCGATGAGCGATTGCAGCGGTTCGCTGAAAACCAGCACGGGCGGTTTCCCTTCGCCGCCGGCGACCCATACATCTTTGGGGCCAAAACCCAGAAAGCCGGTTCCCAGCGCTTTGGCGAACGCCTCTTTGGCGGCGAACCGCGCGGCGTAGAATGCGGCGGGATCCTTGAGGCGCGCGGCGCCGGCGATTTCGTCCGGGGCGAACACGCGGGTGATGAAGGCGCCGCCGTGGCGCCCGGTGGCGCGGCGCATCCGCGAAACTTCCACGATGTCGATGCCGTGTCCCAGTATCATCGGTTATTGAAGGGGGCCGGTGCGGCGGGATGCCCCAAATGGCTTGTCCAGCAGCAGCGGTTTCGCCGTCTTTTCCAGCGGCGCGCCCAGTTCCAAAATAGCCCCGCCCGGGAGTTTTGTCCGCACCGCCTCGCGGAAGACCTTTTCCCCCCACTCTGAAAGGGCGGGGATTTTTTTAAGCAGTTCCACCAGCTTCGTATAGTCTTCAGCCAGCGCCTGTTCGTTGCGCATCTGGCCGTTGAGATCAAGGATGATGTCGCGGATGTCCTTCTGATATATGGCCAGTTTGGTTTCCAGCATTTCGGCCCGCTTGGCCAGCTTGGCCGACCGGGTTTTGAGTTTTTTCCGCTCGTCGGCCAGATGCGCCTGTTCCGCCTCGGCGGCGTCGATCTGCTTTTGCAAACGATCCATCTCCCCGGAGAGGCGCTCCATGAATTTATCTTTTTTGTCCGCCAGGCGCCCGGTCTCTTCCGCCGGGACGAAGGAGTGGGGGAACTTTCCCTCCATCAGGCCGGTATACTGCGCGATCAGCACTTTGACCATTTGCCGCGCCGCGTCGTGATCCGATGCGGTTTTTTTCAGTTTGTGCTGGGTGAGGGTGATCCGGCCGCGCAACGCCGCCAGGGCGGTATTGCATTCGTCGCGGTGGGTGGTGAGCAGCGTTAGGCGTTCCTCAAGCGTTCCCGAGCGGCCGGACATGAAGGGGAGCGCCACCCGGTATTTATGGATGACATCTTTCAGCCGCTCCAACGCCTCTTTTTCCGCCCGCATCGCGCGCGCAACGCGCCGGCGCAGTTCTTCCACGGATTCCTGCATGTTCTTCTTATCGTCCGGTCCACGGTCTTTCATGACCCCAATTCTAGCATTCCCGCGCGGGAAAGGGGATGGCCCGCGGCGGCGGGGGGCGCGAAAGCTATTCAGTTTTACCGGAATTTGGGTTAAACTTTTCCGATATTCGACAATACCGGCCTTTTGCGCCGGATCGCAAGACGTACCGGGCTTTAAGGAGGGTGTATGAGCGAAATTACCGCGATCATCGGCCGTGAAATTCTCGATTCCCGTGGCAATCCCACCGTTGAAGTGGACGTATATCTCGACGATGGATCGCTGGGCCGCGCGGCGGTGCCGAGCGGCGCTTCCACCGGCACGCGTGAGGCGCTGGAACTGCGCGACAAAGAAAAGCGCTTCGGCGGCAAAGGCGTGCGCAAGGCGGCGCGGAACGTTAACGACATCATCACTCCGGCGCTGTTGGGTTACGATGCCGTGGAGCAGAGCCTTATCGATACCATCATGATCGAGATGGACGGCACGGAGAATAAAGGCAAGCTCGGCGCCAACGCCATTTTGGGGGTGTCGCTCGCCGTGGCGAAGGCGGCGGCCATCTCCTGCGGCCTGCCGCTCTACCGCTACATCGGCGGCGCCAACGCCCGCATGATGCCGGTGCCGATGATGAACGTGCTCAACGGCGGCGGACACGCCGACAACAACGTCGACTTCCAGGAATTCATGGTCATGCCGGTGGGCGCGGCCTCGTTCGCCGAAGCGCTGCGGATGGGGGCCGAGGTATTCCACACCCTCAAAGCGGTGCTGCACAAGCGGGGGCTTTCCACCGCGGTGGGGGACGAAGGGGGTTTTGCGCCGGACCTCAAATCGAACGCCGAGGCGATAGAACTGGTGCTGGAGGCGGTGACCAAGGCGGGCTTCAAGCCGGGCAAGGACGTGATGATAGCGCTCGACCCGGCCGCCAGCGAGTTTTATGAAAACGGCAAATACGAGGTCGAGGGGAAGAAGATTTCCAGCGACCAGATGATCAAACTGTGGGAAAGCTGGGCGAAAAAGTATCCCATCATCTCCCTCGAGGACGGCTTGGCCGAGCAGGACTGGAAAGGGTGGAAGAACCTCACCGACGCCATCGGCGGCACGGTGCAGATCGTCGGCGACGACCTTTTTGTGACCAACACGAAGATATTGAAGGAAGGCATCGAGAAGGGGGTGGCGAACTCCATCCTGGTGAAGCTGAACCAGATCGGCACGCTCACGGAAACGATAGACGCGGTGCAGACCGCCCAGCGCGCCTCATACACCACCGTGATTTCGCACCGCTCCGGCGAGACGGAAGACAGCACCATCGCCGACTTGGCCGTGGCGCTCAACGCCGGGCAGATAAAGACCGGATCGCTCTGCCGCTCGGACCGCATTGCGAAGTACAACCAGCTTCTGCGCATTGAGGAAGAGCTGGGCGATTCGGCGGTCTTTCCGGGCCGGAGCGCGTTCGGCAAGCGGGGGAAATAACGCCGCGCCATGTGGAAGGGGGGCGCGTTAAAGGCTTTTTGGGAGGGCGGCGGCCGCGCGCGGCCGCTCTTTTTTTTCAGCCTGCTGTTCGCAATCGTCGTTTTCCTCGCCTCGTGGTTCAAGGCGGACGGAATCAAGAGCGTGCTTGATTATGACCACAAGCTGGCGGCGGATGTGGAAGGGCTGAAAAAAATCCAGGCCGAAAACGAGGCGCTGAGGGAAAAAATCCGCTCCGTCCGCGATGGCTCCTATTTGATGGAAAAGTATGCGCGGGAAAAGCTGTTGATGGCCCGCCAGAACGAAGTGGTCTTCCGCTTCCACGAAGAGCCGGCGGCGGATAAGCGGCCATAACCATGGTATTACCTAATGGCGTACGTGAAGGAGTGAAACCGTGAGTGACAGGACGGGGCCGTTGGAGATTACCGGCCAGGATTCAATATGGGCATGCACCTGCATGCAATCGGAAATGTGGCCGTATTGCGATGGCGCACACCACAGCTTTGGCGGCGATAATGCGGGACCGGAAGAAGTAAAGCTCGACCCCGCAAAAACCTATAAGCTCTGTCAATGCTACAGAACCCACACAAGGCCCTTCTGCGACGGAACCCATCTCAAGTAAGGGGGAGAATTTAATCCCCGCGTTGCGTCCCTCCCGCTGAAGGGGATTACGCGCCGCTTTTCGGGCGGGGCGGACGGAATGCGCGCGCTGTTTCCGCCGCCGCTTCTTCCATGCCGTGCATGATTTCCTCCATCAGGGCTTCGGCCCTCTCTTTGTTGTTATGCTCCAGCCGCATTGCCTCATCCAGCAGGATGCTTTTCAGGCCCACTATCGATGCGTTGCCGATCCGGAGTTTTTTTGCCGTTGTCATGTCAGTCACCATACTTATCGGTTATGCATAGACCATGCCCAAAAAAAAATAAAGAGCCGTCCGCAACTGCCGAAAATACCGGTTGTTGAAAACAGCCCGTCCACGCGTTACGGCGAAAGGTGAACTTTTTTGCCGGTGGCGGGCAATTTCGGCGTTTTCAAGCCGTACCGGAGGGCGTACACTATCCGCAAAGCAAGGTACAATAGCGGTGCCATGCGGTTATGGGATTGGTCCGGTTATCAATGGAGGGAAGAATGAAACAGGGAAAACTGAATATTATTCTTGGCGCTGTAACGATCATTGTGGCCGGGATCGGCGGTCTTGCGCTCGGCTTTACGGTGGAGCATCACTTTGTGCTGGGACATTATTCCCCCGGCCTGCCGCGCTTTCTCACCAAGGCGGGACATTCCCACGGCATGCCGATGGCGTTTTACAACCTCATCGTTGGCGGGCTGCTTGACCGGTTGGAACTTGGCGAGAGCGGCAAAACGTGGTGCTCACGGCTGGCGGCCGGCGCGCTATTAATGCCAGTGGGGCTTCTGTTGCGGGGGCTTGACGGCGGCGCGCTTACGTTTGCCCCGCTGGCGTTGGCGGGCGGGCTATCTTTCATGGCGTCGGCGGCGTTGATCCTGAAGGGGGCATTGGCTGTCCGCTAACGCGGGCTTGCCCCGGCGGGGAAGGAACCGCGGCTTTAAGGGAGAAGCGGCATGCGGAGGCTGATTTTTAACCCGTTATTATTTTCCTTGCTTTCCACCCGAATGGCGCCGCCGTAATAGTCCATAATCATTTTCGCCACGGAGAGTCCCAATCCCAGCCCGCCTCCTTTGAATTTATAGCGGCCGCTGGAATGATGCGCGGTTTTTTCAATCGAGAAGAATAGAAGTTTTTTGTTTTCATCCGTATTTCCGCGCGTTACAGCACAAACAACGCACAACTCCCCGTGCCGTCATTCTACACCACTTGCCGACGCTTACCGGCAGGCGCCGGTGTTGCGAGCAAATAGAAATGTCCGGTTTTGGAGCACATTACTTGTCCGGTTTTCCAAAATTACCTTAGCCGTGATTCTTTTTCAAGCGGCCTTCTTTTTTGTCTGTTTTACCTCCTTTCCCGTTACGTCGTAAAGCGC
>JACRGQ010000005.1 GCA_016217735.1 Nitrospinota bacterium | reverse complement strand
GGGAAAACCGAAAAAAGTGGCCCTTATCGCCGTCATGCGGAAACTGCTGCACATCGCCTACGGCATACTTAAAAACAAAACCGCCTTTAACCCGAAATTGCACATGAAAACCGCTTGACGCGCAAGACCGTATCTACCGGGTTAATTTCTTGAATTCGGGGTCGTCGCACCTTCAGTTTCTCTAATTACTTCTATCTGATTGATAAATTATGCTGTGAAGAATTAATAAGTTAGCCAAAAGGCACATTATTGGTATTGACAAATGTGCGTATATGCACATAGAATGGCTGGCAAGGAGGATCAGGTATGAAAACAGGTAATGTTATTGCAACTGGTGTCCGGAAGGGGGCGGTCAAGGAATCGGCGCGGGGGAGGGAGGGGGAAAAGGCTCTCTCTTCAGCGCCGGAAGCAGCCGAAAAGGGGATGGCCGCCGCTCCCGCCGATACCCCGGCTCCAAAATTCCTTACGGTGTTACAGGTGGCGCGGCGGTGGGGGGTATCCGAATCGACCGTGCGCCGCCTCATCGAAGAGGGGGCGTTAACCGGCATACAGTTGCGCCACGCCCGCAGGCTGTCACTGGCCTCGGTGGTGGCGCATGAGGCGCGCGCCAGATTTTAACGGTGCGCGCCGGGGTATAATACCCGGCATGGAAGGCTACCTGCTGCTGAGCGCGGTCCGCCGCCGCATCCTGTGGAACGGCATCACCCGCGCCACGCGCCACCAGCGCAACGGGATGATCCTGCTCGCGCTGCTGGCGACAGCCTTCATCGCCGGCGACTACCTCTTTTTCCGCCGGGTGATCGCCTATATCCTCACCCTGCCGCTGGAGCTGGCCGACATCCTTATCCCCCAGTTCCTCATGGTGATCTGCCTCACCTTTTTTTCCATGCTGACCTTCTCCAATATCATCGCCGCCATCAGCACATTTTATCTTTCGAAAGACCTCGATCTGCTGATAGCCTCGCCCATCGGCATGCGTTCGATATTCGCCCAGCGTTTTCAGCAGACCACCATCAACAGTTCGTGGATGCTGTTCGTCTTCGGCCTGCCGATTTTCGTGTCGCTGGGCGAGTGTTACGGCGCGCCGCCGCTCTATTACCCGCTGATGTTTTTGGCGCTCATGCCGTTCATCCTCATTCCGGCGGCGCTCGGCACGGCGGTCACCATGCTGCTGATGCGGTGGTTCCCCGCGCGCAAGACCTACCAGTTCCTTTCCATCATCGGGCTGGTGTTCATGGGAAGCCTCGTGATGTTTTTCCGGTTCATGCAGCCGGAGAAGTTCCTGGGCAGGAAGATACCGGTGGCGCAAATACAGGCGTATGTGGAACAGTTGAAAGTGCCGTCCTACCCGTGGCTGCCCAGCACATGGCTCACCTCCGCGCTGGATGCCGGCACAAAAGGCAATTTCGGCGAGATGTGGTTCTGGACGCTCGTGGCGTGGGCCGCCGCGGCGGCGCTGCTGGCGTTCGTCTTTTTCGGCGTGTCGCGCGTGTATTACCGCGGATGGTCCATCGCCTACACCGGGCGGGAGGGAGTGCGGGGGCGGCGGGCCAGCCGCTTCTATCCCCGGCTGGAGGAGCGGCTGCGGTGGCTCAAGCCGCCGCTGCGGACAATCATCATGAAGGACATGCGGCTGTTCTGGCGCGATCCGGCGCAGTGGACGCAGATATTCATGCTTGCCGCGCTGGTGGCGGTCTATATTTTCAACATCCGCTCGCTGCCGATGGACTCGCTTTTCCTCAAGAATTTCGTGTCGGTGATGAATATCGGGCTGGCCGGCGTGGTGCTGGCCGCCATCGCGGTACGCTTTGTTTTCACCAGCACCTCCATCGAGGCGCGGAGTTTTTGGCTTATCAAGTGCGCGCCGGTCGAT
Source organism: Nitrospinota bacterium (assembly GCA_016217735.1). Lineage (NCBI taxonomy): Bacteria > Pseudomonadati > Nitrospinota > Nitrospinota bacterium. The sequence continues at coordinate 29,901 of JACRGQ010000005.1, read as the reverse complement.
TTTTCCCAATACCTTTGGACCAAGTTTTTCTTCTACCTCGCGCCGCTGCTCCTTTTGGCGGAAACGCTGGTGGTGGTCAGCAATTCTTTTCTCGATGTCGACCCGTACCTCATGGCGATTTCCGCCGGGGGGATTTTCTTCATCACGGTGGGGTTGACCGGCCTTGGCATCGGGCTGGGGGCGGTCTATCCGGTGTTCGAGCATGAGAACATCGCCGAGGTCGGCGTTTCCACCGGCGCGATTTATTACATGATCCTCGCGCTCGGCTACCTCGGCGTCATAGTGATGTTCGGCGTACGGCCGGTCTGGGTCCATTTTTCCGAAAAATTCCTGAGCCGGGAGGTGGGCGGCTGGGAAGTCTACGCCTGTTACGCCATCGTCGTCGGCCTCACCGCGCTGGCGACGGTGGTGCCGATCCGGATGGGCGCCCGCGCCCTCGCGCGCGAGGAGCACTAACCGCGCGATGATTGCCTAACCATTTTCATAGTGTTATAGTATATTACGTATTAATCGTACCGGAATAGACGGGCAAAGCCATTTGAACTGGCTGAATCATCTATTTAACAACCTCATGCGGGAATTTGACGGTGGGAAGAAACATTTGGGTATTCTTGATTGCGGTGGCGGCTGGGCGCGCAATTTATAACGGGTTGGGATGAACGCGCCACGCAAACCTCCGGCGGGGGTTGCCACGTTTTTCACCGCCAACAATCCGGTGGAAAAGTTCTGCGATGTCGGCGACCCGCTGGTCATTGAATGGAAGGAAAAGCGCTACCACAGCCAGTTGCGGGGGGCGAAGGCGGAATATATCACCGCCAACATCTTGGGGGGAAAGCCCCGTCTTTCCATCCTGCCGGAGACCAGTTTTCTTCTCGCCGACATGCCCAAGGGGTATGCCGCCGCCGGCTTCGAGCATAATGCGCCGCTGACCGTGCGGTTTCTTTCCGGCGGATCGGTGTACGCGTTCAAAACGACGTTGATGCGGGTGCATAGCCAGCCGCCGATTCTGGTGCTGGAGTATCCGGACGAGGTGCAACGCTATAACTTGCGGAGCAACGAGCGGATCAGCATCGTCTCTCCCGCGCGTATATCCGAAAACGGCGGATCGGTGTGCAAAACGGGGGCGGTGCTGGACATCTCCGCCGATGGCGCCCGGGTCGGCCTCGATGCGATAAACGGCATTGGCGTGGGGGCAAAACTCCATCTTTCGTTCACCCTCCCCAACGGCGCGGCCGTGAACCAACTGGCCGCGGCCGTGCGGAACATCAGCGAAGAAAGCGGCAAGTATCTGCTGGGAATCAGCTTTTGGGAGCATAATCCCATGGTGGGCGGGTTTTGCCGCGAGTGCGTGGAGTGCCTGGAGTGACCCGATATTAAAATCGGGCGAATAAACGGCCATCATTGATGATTGGTTCTGATGTTAGAATAATCACGGATACACATGGTTACCGCATGGCTTGCGTATTTTCCGGAAAGACGTTACAAAAAGATGGAGGGGGCGGCGATGAAGATACAGGTTGCCAGTGGCACTCATTGCGATGGGTTTAACGAGGATGATGTCATTGAATGTCCCATGCAAAATGTGGGATTGGAAGCGGGGGAAATGGTTGCCGTTTGTCTGCGGTATGGCGCGATTATCCATGAAAATGAACGTTGCCTCCCCTGTTTGGACGACTACCCCGGCAGCATTGAGATTGAGTGGCCGGATCCGCGGCCGAAAGTAACATGACGGCTTAAATCGCCAAAACCCATACATTTGGGGAAGGAATTATTCCACCAATAACATTTTGTACTTGGCGAGTTTCCCCAGCCCCAGCGTCCGCACGATATGCTCTTTCACCGGCCCGACGAATATATAGCCGGGCCGCGCCGCCGCGGATATGAAGTTCTCAAGGAAATGCGTCCGCGCCTCATCATCGTAATATTGAAACACGTTCGCGCAGACCACCATGCGGAACCCTTTTTTGCGCGGCTTCCGCTTAAGATCGAAGGTATTGAACGAGATGAAGCGCTGTATTTCCTTTCCGAACCGCATCGTGTCGCCATCCAGCGCGCCGTACCGCTGGAAATACGCCCGGTAATCCCTGAGGTCGTTTTTACCCGCCTTGTATTCGCCGATTTTCGCGCCTTCAACAAGTTTCTGGTTTATGTCCGTCGCGAACACCTTGAACGGGCAGGCCGCCTTGAGACGGGCAAGCGTCCGGTGGATGTACATGGCATAGGAGTAGGCCTCCGCCCCGCCGCTGCATGCGGCGCTCCAGAAAAGAAAAGGCTCATCCGGCGTTTCAGCAAGGTGCCGCGGGATGACCACTTCCCGCAACGCCGTGAACGTGGTTTTTTCCCTGAAAAAGCGCGTGGCGTTCGCCACCACTCCCCCCGCGTGCCCCTCGCTGAATCCCTTGGTTCCCGATTCGAGCGAAAGCCGGGCGGAGGCGGGATTCCAGTCGTGCGGATTGGCCTTCTTCCTGAATACGGCCGCATGACCGGCTTTTGGATCGAAGTGAACCTCCCGGTAGTACAGCCCCCCCTCATCGTGCCGCTTGAGGTTCAGGGACGCCTTCCGGGCGATGGCCAGCATCCGGTCCCATTTCCACCGGGAGTTGTCCGCCCCTCCCAGCAGGACGGCCTCCAGTGACGCGGCGGAAAATCCCCCGCGGGAAAACCTCTCCAGCGCGCTGTTCAGAAGGCCGGATACCGTGTGCGTGTAACCGTTCGCGCTGCCGTTCGAGCTGATGGCCGCGCCAAGGGAACCGTCGGCCGCGCGCAGAAGGAGCACGGGGTTTTGTCCGATATCCACGCTTATGTTCCGGGAGTTAATCCACACCCCGGTTCCTTTATGGGATGCGGGCGTTCGTTCGTTTTCTTTCAAAAGTTTAAAATGTATCATGTCGCTTTCCGCCGCTATGGACGATTCCATCCGCCAATCCGCATAACGCTGATTATACCTATTTTCACCACCATAATATCCGCCCGCATCGACAGACCCTCGTTTGAAAAAACCCCTTGCGGATAGCGGTTCTTCAAATCCTCCCCGCTGCTTGCGGGTTACGATTAAATCTGTATTGCGTTTGAAAAATTGAATGGTATTTTCGCCATAAGGGCGGCTTCAACGCCATGCGCCTTGAAGGCGTAAAATTTTTTTGATCCGTCCGCCGGTTTACAGCTCATTGAATTATGCGGGCTTCCATTGTTTTTCAAAATACAAACACCCTACGACACGTTGGCATTATTATTGCGCGGAAATAGTGTCCATCAGGCTTGAGGGTTATGGGAAATCGCCGGGGAAAAAACATGCCGCGCGGCCATAACGGGTAAAGAGCCGCGGCGCGGGATAAGGTACCGGCCTTAAATTTTTTTGGGGAGGGTTTTCACAAATGCCGAGTTTTGTAATTTCGGACAAATGCGATGGCTGCAAGGGGCGCGACAAGACCGCCTGCATGTACATTTGTCCCCACAACCTGATGAAGCTCGACAAAGAGCGGATGAAGGCTTTCAATCAGGAACCGGAGCAGTGCTGGGAATGCTACAACTGCGTGAAAATCTGTCCGCAGCAGGCGATAGAGGTCCGGGGCTATGCCGATTTCGTCCCGCTCAACGCATCCGTCCTGCCGCTGCGAGCGAGCGATTCGATAATGTGGACGGTGAAGTTCCGCAACGGATCGATCAAGCGCTTCAAATTCCCGATACGGACCACGCCGGAAGGGTCGATAGACCTCTGGGGGGGGATGCCGGAAGCCGATTTAAAAAACATAAAAAACCCAGGCTTTTTCACCCATCAGGGAAGCGGCGTGAAACTGCCGGTGCCGGGCAAACAGTAAAAAGGGGAAATCAAAATGGCCGATTTCAAGCATATCCAAAAGCCGGAGATTGTCGAAGTTGAAACCGATTTCCTCGCCATAGGCGGCGGCATGGCATCCTGCGGGGCGGTGTACGAGGCGTGCCGCTGGGCCAAAGGGAAAAAATTAAAAATCACCATGGTCGACAAGGCCGCCGCCGACCGGAGCGGCGCGGTGGCGATGGGGCTTTCGGCCATCAACACATACCTCGGCGAGAAAAAGCCGGAGGACTACGTGAAGATGGTTCGCGGCGACCTCATGGGAATCATCCGCGAAGACCTCGTGTACGACCTCGGCAGGCATGTGGACGACAGCGTCCACCTTTTCGAGGACTGGGGGCTTCCCGTCTGGAAAACCGACGACGAGGGGAAGACCCACGACGGCGCGTACAAAGGCAAATCGCTGCGCGACGGCGGCAAACCGGTGCGGTCCGGCCCGTGGCAGATAATGATCAACGGCGAATCGTACAAGGTCATCGTCGCCGAGGCCGCCAAAAAGGCGCTGGAGGAAAACCGGCTGGAAACCGGCGAGGCGCAGAACCTCTTTGAACGGGTCTTTATCGTGAAACTTCTCATGGACGACAAAGAGGAAAACCGCATCGCCGGGGCGGTCGGCTTCAGCGTGCGCGAAAACAAGATATACATATTCCGCGCGAACGCCGTGTTGACGGCCGCGGGCGGGTGCGTCAACGTGTTCAAGACCCGCTCCACCGGCGAAGGCCAGGGAAGGGCGTGGTTCCCGGTGTGGAACGCCGGATCCACCTACGCGATGATGGCGCAGGCCGGCGCGGAACTGACCATGATGGAAAACCGCTTTGTGCCGGCGCGGTTCAAGGACGGCTATGGCCCCGTCGGCGCATGGTTCCTGCTGTTCAAGGCGAAGGCGACCAACTCGCTCGGCGAGGACTACTGCGTCACCCACTTCGAGGCGGCCAAAAAACTGTACGGCAAATGGGCGGAACGGCTGGGCACCTGCATCAGGAACCACATGATGATGGAGGACATGAAGCTCGGCAAGGGGCCGATTCTGATGAATACCCACACGGCCCTCCAAAAGCTGGCGCAGACCATGACGCCCAAGGAGATAAAGCATCTGGAGGCGGAGGCGTGGGAGGACTTCCTCGACATGACCATCGCCCAAGCCGGCGTTTGGGCCGCCAATAACATCGAGCCGGAGAAGACGCCGTCGGAGATCATGCCGTCGGAACCGTACCTTCTCGGTTCGCACGCCGGTTGCGCGGGCGTATGGGTGAGCGGCCCGGAGGACTTTGGGCCGAAGGAGTGGTGCTGGGGATACAACCGCATGACGACGGTCAACGGGCTTTTCACGGCCGGCGACGGCGTGGGGGCTTCGGGCCACAAGTTTTCCTCCGGCTCGCACGCGGAGGGGAGGATCGCCGGAAAATCGATGGTCGCATGGATACTGGATCACGCCGGGTACAAGCCGTCGGTCGCCGCCAGCGCCGACGATCTCGCGTACGAGGTGTACCGGCCGCTGGAAAATTTCGCGCAGCACAAGAACTACAGCACCGCGCCGGACGTCAACCCGAATTACATCAAGCCCAACATGTTCCAGATGCGCCTGCAAAAAATCATGGACGAGTATGTGGGCGGCATATCCACCTGGTATATGACCAGTAAGACGATGCTGGAAGCGGGCCTGAAGCACCTTGAACTGCTGAAGGAGGACAGCGCGAAGCTGGGAGCGGCCGATCTTCATGAACTCCTGCGCGCGTGGGAAAACTACCACCGGCTCTGGGCGGCCGAGGCGCATGCCCGCCACATCAATTTCAGGGAGGAGACGCGCTACCCCGGCTATTACTACCGCGGCGATTTTCTCGCGCTGAACGACCAGGACTGGCGCTGTTTCGTGAACTCGAAGTACGACCCGAAGACCGGCAAGTGGGATGTTTTCAAACGCGAGTACAAGCAGATAATCCCGGACTAGCACTGATTGAGCGTTAAACGTGGAGTAATACCGGAAAGAAATGAAATCCTCCCCTTTGCAAGGGGAGGTGCGGGAGGGGTTAAAAAACCTCCCCTGTTTCCCCTCCTTGCGAAGGAGGGGATGGTTTTTTGAAATCAGAATAATGGAACACGGAGCTATATGGCGGCGTCCACCCCCAAATATCCGGTAGTGGTGATCGGCGGCGGCATTGCCGGTATTACCGCCGCCGTCGAAGCGGCCGAATGCGGCGCGAAAGCCGTGCTGCTGGAAAAACGGGCGCACCTCGGCGGCAGGGTCGCGCGGATGCACAAATATTTCCCGAAGCTCTGCGCCCCCTATTGCGGCCTCGAACTGAATTTCCGCCGCATCAGGGAAAACCCGGACATCACCGTTCACGCGCGGGCGGAAGTGGCGGACATCTCCGGTCAATACGGCGATTTCACCGTGCGGGTAAAGCTGCCGCCGCAAATGGTGAACGCCAACTGCACCGCGTGCGGGAAATGCGCCGAAGCGTGCCCCGTCGAGCGGCAAGACCATTACAACTACGGCATGGGCAAAACAAAGGCGATTTACATGCCGCACCCGATGGCCTTTCCGCAGCGGTATAACATAAGCCGGAAGGAGTGCCGGGGAAAGCAATGCAACAGGTGCGTGGAGGTCTGCGAATACGGCGCGATAGACCTCGACGCGCGGGAAACCGTTTTGGAGTTGAAAGCGCATTCAATAGTTTTGGCGACCGGATGGGCGCCGTACAACGGCGCGAAACTGCAAGGCCTCTCCTATGGGCAATCGCCGAACGTGATAAGCAACGTCATGATGGAGCGGCTCGCCGCGCCGGAAGGCCCCACAAAGGGGAAACTCCTCCGCCCGTCGGACGGGAAGGAAATCCGCGAAGTGGTTTTCGCGCAGTGCGCGGGATCGCGGGATGAAAACCATCTGCCGTATTGCTCCTCGGTTTGCTGCCTCGCCTCGCTGAAGCAGGCGGCCTATGTGCGCGAAGCCGCGCCGGACGCCAAAATTTCCATCTATTACATAGACATCCGCACCCCCGGGAAGTATGAGCGGTTTTATCAGAAAATCGCCGCCGATCCGAATGTGACGCTGATAAAGGGAAAGATCGCCAAGGCGGAGCACGACCCGGAAACGGGCGGGGTGATAATCACGGCGGAGGATGTGCTGGCGGGAAGGAAGATCACGCACAAGGCCGATCTGCTCGTCATCGCCACCGGCATGCAGCCGTCCGCCCGCAATGGCGTCGGCGGTTTAAAAACGGATGAGCACGGCTTCTTCGCGGAAGGTCTTGCCCGCGGGATTTATGCGGCCGGCACCGCGCGGCTGCCGCAGGATGTCAGTTCAACGATAATGGATGCCACCGCCGCCGCCCTCAAAGCCGTGTACGGGGGGCGGCCATGACGCAAGGAAACGCGATGCGGGTTTATGTCTGCACCGGCTGCGATATCGGCGCGTCGGTGGACGTGGACAAGCTTTCCAAAATACCGGCGGAATTCGGCCTGCCGGATGCCGCGCGGCATCCGTTTTTGTGCGGCGACGCCGGGCTGCAAATGCTGCGTAAAGAAGTTGCCGAAGGAACAAACCGCGTTCTCATCGCCGCCTGCTCCGGCAGGGTTTATGTCGACAGGTTCGATTTCGGAAAAGACGTAATCGTGGAGCGCACCGCGCTGCGCGAGGCTGTGTGGGTATCCGCGCCGAACGACGCCGACACCCAACTGCTGGCGGAAGATTATCTCAAAATGGGGATCGTAAAACTGCAAAAGACCGGAAAGCCGGAGCCGTATATCCGGCCGCTGGATGAAAAAATATTGGTGGTCGGCGGCGGGATAACCGGCATGACCGCCGCCCTTGCCGCCGCGAACGCCGGCCGGGGGGTGCTGCTGGTGGAAAAGGAGGCCGCTCTCGGCGGCTTCCTGCAAAAACTGAAAAAACGCTTTCCCGTTGACGGCGCATGGGAGCCGGTGGAAACAGGCATCGCGGCAAAGGCCGACGAGGTCAACAACCATCCAGCGATAACGGTATACCTCTCTTCGGAAATCGGCTCCGTATCGGGACAGCCGGGCGAGTTCGACGTGCAAATAGAAACTCCGCAAGGAGATGTGGCCGTCAGGTGCGGAGCAATCGTCCAGGCGACCGGGTTCAAGCCATACGATATTGCAAAACTGGCGCACCTCGGCGGCGGAACGGTTGACAACGTCATCACCAGCGCGCGGTTCGAGGAAATCGCCGCCGCCGGGAAAATTCTCCGCCCTTCGGATTCGAAAGAGCCGTCCAGCGTAGCCTTCATCCAATGCGCGGGGTCGCGCGATGAAAAGCATCTTCCCTATTGCTCCTCGTTTTGCTGCATGACCTCGCTGAAGCAGGCCCGCTATATCCGGGAGCAGAACCCGGACGCGAAGGTTTACATTTTCTACCGGGATATGCGCACCCCCGGAAAGTACGAGTTCTTCTACAAAAAAATGCAGGATGACGACGGCGTGTTTATGACCAAGGGGGATGTGGAATCCGTTGCCGCCGCGGCGGGCGGCGGCGTCGAGATCGCGGTGAAAAACACGCTGCTGGGCGAAACCGTCCGCGTGAGGGCGGATATGGCGGTGTTGGCCGTCGGCATGGAGAGCGCCGCCAAAAACGGCGGCGCGCTGAATCTCACCTACCGGCAGGGGCCGGAACTTCCGGAACTTAATTACGGATTTCCCGATTCGCATTTCGTCTGCTTCCCGTACGAAACGCGCCGCACCGGCATTTACGCCGCGGGCACGGTGCGCCATCCCATGGATGCCGCGCAATCGCAGACCGACGCGGCGGGCGCGGCGCTGAAGGCGATACAGTGCATCACCCTGGCGGCGGCCGGCAAATCGGCCCACCCCCGCTCCGGCGACACCAGCTACCCGGAAATAGCGTTCGAGCGGTGTACCCAATGCAAACGCTGCACGGAAGAGTGCCCGTATGGCATGTACGACGAGGACGCCAAATCGACGCCGCGGCCGAATCCGCTGCGGTGCCGGCGTTGCGGAACATGCATGGGGGCCTGTCCGCAGAGGATCATCTCGTTCAAGAATTACAGCGTGGATATGTTCAGCGCGATGATAAAGGCGATTGGCGTCCCCGGCGAGGAGGAAAACAGGCCGCGCGTCCTCATCCTCGCCTGCGAAAACGATTCGATGCCCGCATTCGACATGGCGGCGAACCTCAGGTTGAAGCTCAGCCCCCACATCCGCGTGATCGGCCTCCGCTGCCTCGGCTCGCTGAACATGGTCTGGTTGAGCGACGCTTTCGCCAAAGGGCTGGACGGCGTGCTGCTCTTCGGATGCAAATTCGGCGATGAATACCAGTGCCACAACATGAAGGGGAGCGAGCTTGCGTCCGAGCGGCTCTCCAAGCTGGAGGAAACGCTGGGGCGCATGTCGCTGGAGCCGGAGCGGGTACGCTTCGTCCCGCTCGCCATTAACGACGCGCACGCGCTGCCGGGAATTATCGGCGATTTCATGAAGGTCATCGAGCGGGTGGGGCCGAACCCGTTCAAGGAATTCGCGGATTAAGGTGATATATGGATCAGGCTGAATATCTGGAACCGGATTTGGCGTTCATCGCCCGGCTGAAACGCGCGGGCGGAGAGGACGTGAAAAAATGTTTTCAGTGCGCCACCTGCACGGTTGTCTGCGATGTGACGCAATCCGAAAGGCCGTTCCCGCGCAAGGAGATGATCTGGGCGCAGTGGGGGCTGAAAGGCAAACTGTTTTATAACCCGGACGTCTGGCTGTGCCACCAATGCGGCGACTGCACCGCGCACTGTCCGCGCGGCGCGAAACCGTCCGAAGTGCTGGCGGCGGTGCGCGATCTTTCATTTGCCGAACACGCCGTGCCGGGGTTTTTGGGAAGAATGCATTCATCCCCCGCCGCGCTCGTGGCGTTGTTCGCCCTCCCCGTCGCCGTTCTGCTCCTTGCGGCGCTGTATGCAAACGGCCTTGCAATACCGGAGGGGGAAATAGTTTATTCGCGCTTCTTCCCGCTGGCGGTCATCGATTCCATATTCATTCCCGCCGCGCTCTTCGCCCTTATCGCCTCGGCATTGGGCGTTAAAAAATTCTGGGGGGGGATGAAGCGGAACAATCCGGAAAAAGGAGCGCCGGACGCGGCGGCGGTTATTGGGGCCGTCAAAGACATCCTGTTCCACAAAAAGTTCGCCCAATGCCGCACAAACAGGCCGCGCTACACCGGGCACCTGCTGGCCTTCTTCGGATTTCTGGCGCTGTTCGCCACGACAAACCTCGTGATGCTGTACCACTATTTGCTCGGCAGGGAAACCCCGCTGGCGCTGGGGGACCCGGTGAAGCTCCTCGGCAACGCCGGCGCTCTGGCGGCGTTCGCGGGCGTGAGCTACATCATCGCGCGGCGGCTGGCCGCGCCGGAGGAAACGGGAAAAGCCTCGTATCGGGACTGGGCGTTCATTTTGACGCTATACGCCGCCGTCATAACCGGCATTTTGGCGGAGTCGGCCCGGCTCGCCGATATTCCCGCCGCGGCGTACCCGGTCTATTTCACGCACCTTGTTTTCGTCTTTTTCCTTATCGCGTATCTGCCGTTCTCAAAGTTCGCGCATATGCTCTACCGCACCGCCGCCATGATTTACGCGGCGTCAAACGGCAAAACCAGTTGAGGAGGTAAAACCATGTCCGCTCTCATAGCCCCCCACGGCGCCAAAAATTTAAAGCCCCTGCTTCTCGGCGGCCCGAAACTCGCGGCCGCGCGCGGCAAGGCGGAGAAGATGCCGCAACTGCGCATGACCTCGCGCGAAACGTGCGACCTGATAATGATGGGAATAGGAGCGTTTACCCCGCTTCACGGTTTCATGGGGAAGCGCGACTGGAAAGGGGTTTGCGCCAATTACAAAATGGCGGACGGCCTTTTTTGGCCGATACCGATCACCCTTTCGGTTTCGCGCGAGAAGGCGAAGGGGCTGCGGAAGAACACGGAAGCGGCGCTGGTGGACGATGAGACCGGCGGGCTGATGGGAAGCATCCTTATCAAGGATATGTACGAGCCGGACCTGGAGTACGAATGCGAAAAGGTTTTCCGCACTATCGATAAGGCGCATCCGGGCGTCGCCAACGTCATGGCGCAAAAACCGGTGAATGTGGGCGGGCCGGTAAAGGTCTTCAGCGAGGGGGGATTTCCCGAAAACTTCAAGGGGCTGTATATGCGGCCGGAGGAGAGCAGGCGGATTTTCATGGAAAAGGGGTGGGAGACGGTGGCGGCCCTCCAACTGAGAAACCCGATGCACCGCTCGCACGAATATCTGGCCAAAATCGCCATCGAGATATGCGACGGCGTTTTCATCCACCAACTCGTCGGAAAGCTGAAGGAGGGGGATATTCCCGCCCACATCCGCGTGAAGGCGATCAACGTCCTTACGGAAAAATATTTCGTGCCGAATACCTACCTCATGGGCGGATACCCGCTGGATATGCGGTATGCGGGGCCGCGCGAAGCGCTGTTGCACGCATTGTTCCGCCAGAATTTCGGCTGCACCCACCTGATAATCGGACGCGACCACGCGGGAGTGGGCGAATACTACGGCCCGTTCGACGCGCACAAAATCTTTGACGAAATCCCCAAAAACGCCCTGCTGATACAGCCGCTGAAAATCGACTGGACCTTCTTCTGCCGGAAATGCGGCGGCATGGCCTCCATGCGCACCTGCCCGCACGGCAAGGACGACAGAATCCTGTTGAGCGGCACCAAGCTGCGCAAAATGCTGTCGGACGGCGAGCCGGTCTCGGCGGAATTCAGCAGGCCTGAGGTGTTGGAGATACTGAAAGAGTATTACGATTCCCTTGAGGACAAGGTCGAGGTGAAACTTCACAAATATTCGGAAGGGGAGTAGGAGGGGCGGTTCGCCGTCCGGGGCGCGGCCCGGCGGGCCGATGCGCGAATTAAACGTAATTTACCAGGCTATCCCCTGTTTTGCCAAAAACTCCCGCGCGCCTTCATGCCCCGACCGGGATGCGATTTTCATGTCCTCAATCGCCTCCGGAAATTTGCCGACGGTGTTGAAGGCGAGTCCGCGGTTGTAGCGGGCTTCCGGGTCTTTCGGGTTTAGCTCCACCGCCCTGTTGAAATCATCGAACGCCCGCTTGTATTTGCCAAGGGCGGCGTAAGCGGCCCCGCGAAGGGTGTAGCCATCCGGGCTTCCCGGGTTAAGCTCCGTCATCTTGTCGAAATCCGCAATTGCCCGCCGGTGATCTCCAGTGCGGCTGTAGGTGATCCCGCGGCGGCGATAGGCTTCCGGGTCTTTCGGCGTTAACTCGATAACCTTGCTGAAATCGGCAATCGCCCGCTTGCTGTCGTCAAGCTTGACGCAGGCAAAGCCGCGATTGCGGTAGGCCGCCACATCTTTCGGGTTAAGCTCAACCGCTTTATCGAAATCCTTGATCGCCTGTTTGTGGTCGCCGAGGTTGCCATAGGCGAACGCCCTGTTGCGGTAGACATCGGGGTCTTTCGGATCCAGTTCCGCGACCATGTCGAAATCTTTTATCGCCTGCTTGTGGTCGCCCAGGTTGCCGTAGGCGAACGCCCGGTTGCGGTAGGCCGCCACATCTTTCGGGTTAAGCTCAACCGCTTTATCGAAATCCTTGATCGCCTGTTTGTGGTCGCCGAGGTTGCCATATGCAAGCCCGCGGTTGCGGTAAACATCGGGGTCTTTCGGGTCCAGTTCCACGGTCATATCGAAATCTTTTATCGCCTGCCTGTGGTCGCCAAGACGGCCATGCGCGAACGCCCGGTTGCGGTAGGCCGCCACGTCTTTTGGATTTAACGCCGTTGCCTCGTTAAAATCCTCGATTGCCCGCTTGTCGTCGCTTAGGCTTCTGTACGCGAGTCCCCGGTGGCGATAAGCATCCCCGTCTTTTGGATTTAGCTCAACCGCTCTATCGAAATCCTTAATCGCCTGTTTGTGGTCGCCGAGGTTGCCATATGCAAGCCCGCGGTTGCGGTAGACATCGGGGTCTTTCGGATCCATCTCCGCGGCCATATCGAAATCTTTTATCGCCTGCCTGTGGTCGCCCAGGTTGCCGTAGGCGAACGCCCTGTTGCGGTAGGCGGCAACGTCTTTCTGGTTCAGTTCTATTGCTTTATCGAAATCCTTGATTGCCTGCCTGTGATCGCCGAGGTTGCCGTAGGCGAATGCCCTGTTGCGGTAGACATCCGCATCTTTTGGGTCTAACTCCGCAACCATGTCAAAATCTTTTATCGCCTGTGCGTAATCGCCAAGGCTGCCGTGCGCGAACGCCCGGTTGCGGTAGGCGGCCACGTCTTTCGGATTCAGTTCTATCGCCTTGGTGTAATCTTCAACCGCCCGCTTGCCGTCGCCAAGACTGCTGTAGGCAAGCCCGCGGTTGCGGTAGGTATCCGCGTCTTTCGGATTAAGCTCTATCGCTTTGGAATAGGCATCTATGGCCTCCCGGGGCTGATTCGTCCCGAAAAAAGCCAACCCTTTATTGGCCCAATCCGAAGCGCTTGGCGGTTCCGCGGCCGCGGCGGAGGGATGGCAAACATCCAAGAGGAACCAGCCAAGGCCCCCCGCAAACAGTAAAACAAGCCAAAACTTTCCGCTTCCCACGTCACATTCCTCCACCCTCATTTTCCGGCATGCGGATTAATTAACCGGATACCCGGCATCTTTCAGTCTCATTCTCATTTCCCACGCGCCGACCCCGCGCTTACCGGCAGCGGCTTGCCGCATTTGCAATGGAAACGTTCCCGATTATAGAACATTTTCATGTACCCGCTCTCCCCATTCCATCATTGAAATTAAAGCGGAAGGAATATCCCGGAAAGGAGCGGAAAACGCGGGCCGCCGTCCGGAAATTCACCCTGCCCCTCCCTTTTTTTGGTTATGGACAAAAACGCCGGAGTGGAACAAAATGTCTCAAGCTATGCCAAATACGGGGAGGGGAGTTAGCAAGTGGTGGATCGGCGCCGCCTTCATAGCGCTTCTTTATTCCCTCTACTTCGTTGAAAGCTACATGGGCCTCCTCCACCGCATGGCCATCGGTTGGGGGCTTTTGCTGATCATCATGCTGCTGACCCACCGCCCCTTGGTGCATGACAACCCGGTGTGGCGGCTGCTCTTCCTTTTCCTCGGCGCGTTCATCAGCCTGCGGTACATCCTCTGGCGCACCTTCGACACGCTGCAATACACCGGCCCGGCCGACTTCATCGGCATGACCCTTTTGTATCTGGCGGAGTGGTACGCCATCATGATTCACATGATGGGGCTTTTCATCAACGCATCCCCTTTGGAACACCGGACAATCCCCCTTCCGGAGGATACCGGCGCATACCCGACGGTTGACATTCTCATCCCCACCTATACCGAATCGGCAGACCTTGTGAAAGCGACGGCGACGGCCGCCAAACAGATCGAATACCCGGCCGGCAAGCTGAATATCCACATCATCGACGACGGCAGCACCGTTGCCCGGCGCAACAACCCCGCAACCTCCGCGGCGGCGTGGGAACGCCATTACATCCTGAGAAAAATCGCCCAGAGAGTCGGCGTACACTACCTCACCCGCGAAGAAAACAACCACGCCAAAGCGGGAAACATCAACGCCGCGCTGGGCCACACGAACGGGGAACTGGTGCTGGTGCTGGATTGCGACCACGTGCCGACGCGCGACTTCCTCAAAATGACCGTCGGGCGGTTCATGGCCGACCCCAAACTGTTCCTCGTGCAGACCCCGCATTTTTTCATCAATCCCACGCCGGTGGAAAAAAATATAACCAACGTCGGAAGCGTGTCGTCGGAAAACGACATGTTCTTCCGCACCATGCACCTGGGGTTCGATTCGTGGAACAGCAGCTATTTCTGCGGGTCGGCCGCGCTGCTGCGGCGCAGTTGCCTCGACGAAGTGGGCGGCGTCAGCGGGGAAACGATCACCGAAGACGCCGAGACTTCGCTGAAACTGCACGCCAAAGGGTACAACAGCGTGTATATCAACCGGCCGATGGTGTGCGGACTCCAGCCGGAAACGTTCAACGATTACGTCACCCAGCGCATCCGCTGGGCGCAGGGGATGATCCAGGTATTCATCCTGAACAACCCGCTTACCACCAAAGGCCTCACCTGGCCGCAAAGGATATGCTACTTCAATTCCTGCGTATTCTGGTTCTTCGGCATACCGCGCATCATCTACTTCCTGGCGCCGGCCCTTTTCCTCATCTTTGGAATGAAGGTGTACCATGCCACGATGTTCCCGATACTGGCGTACGCGATGCCGCACCTTCTCAGCACCTTTTTCGTGATGGACTTTTTGTACGGCAGGTCCCGCAAGCCGCTGTTCTCCGAAATTTACGAAACGGTGCAGGCCCTCTTCCTCATCCCCGCCGTTCTTTCGGTCATAATCAGTCCGCGGAAACCGACGTTCAAGATCACCCCCAAAGGGCAGACCACCCTTACGGAATCGCTCAACCCGCTCGCCGCCCCGTTCCTCGCGATCATCGCCGTCAATTTCATGGCCATTAGCGAAGCGGTGTACAAATGGATCAACTTCCCCATCTACCGCGATGTTATCGCCGTCACCGGCGCATGGTGTATTTACAATTCCTTCCTCGTCATCATATCGATGGGGGCGTTCTGGGAACGCAAACAAGTGCGCTACTACCACCGGATTTCCGCCTCCGGAAAGGTGGAAGCGTTTTTCCCCCGCATGAACCACCGCTGCGTGGGAGAACTGAAAGACGTGTCGCTCGCCGGCCTCGGCTTCGAGGCGGCGCTGCCGTGGGAGCCGAAGCCGAACGAGGAAGTCCACCTGACGGTGAAAGACAGCGGCGGCAAGCAGTTTGAGTTCGAGGCGACCGTTCCGCGCGGCTTCAAGCGGGGGGCCAACTATTTCATGGGCGCCAATCTGCCGCTGAACTACGAGACCTACGCCAAAACAGTGGGATTCGTCTATGGCGACAGCGAACGGTGGGTCGATTACTGGAAAAAAACGGCGTTGCCGGGGAACTCGGGCAGGCTTATTTACGCCTTCTTCATTTTAGGCATAAAGGCCGTTTTTGAAAGTATACTGGTCTTCGTTAAAACCGTCTTGGTAAAAGTCAGGGACGCGGCGCTGTTGCTGCGTGCGCAATATATGGTGAATCCGGCAAGTGGGAAGACTACCGATGCTTAAACGTTTGCTGTTGTTATCTGTTTTCACTGTTTTTTGGGCGGATGCCGCGCTGGCGGAAAAGCTGACGCTTCCACTCAACAAGATCATTCCCCTCAAGATGATCGAGCTCAAATGCACTTCCGGCTCGCGCGCCGCCTTCCTGCCGATCCCCGGCCGGTGGCTGATAAAATCGGCGCGTCTCAACCTCCATTACACAAACTCGTCCAACCTCATCAAAGAGGTCTCGCAGCTCGCGGTCATCGTGAACGATTCAAAGGTGGCGCAGACGAAGCTGAGCCCGGAATTTCCCGAAGGCACATTGACCGTCGACATTCCCCCCGCCATCCTCAAGGCGGATTACAACGAAATCATGTTCCAGGCGGCGCAACACTTCATGAGGGGCAATTGCGAAGCCCCCTGCGCGCCCGACCTCTGGACCTATATAAACACCGACCTGTCCTCCATCGAAATCGACTATGACCTGAAACCGGTGCCCCTGAACATCGCCGCCGCCGCGGAGTTCGCCTTCGACCCGCGCATCATCACGGATAACGCCGTCAATCTGGTGCTGGAAAACACAGCCCCCGACACGATCACCGCCGCCGGCATCGTGGCCTCCGGCATCGCGCGGAAATACGTTTACCGCCCCGTTTCATTCACCATCTCGGAAGATGTGGTGGCCGGCCGCGACAACGTGCTTGTGGGAAAAAAGGAGTTTGTGGAAACGCTGTTGGGCCGTTACCAGGCCGACATCGCCGTCACCGAACCGCTGATCAAGGTGATGCCGCTGCCGCACAGCGAGGCCGGCCGGATAACGCCCGATCCGGATCACGCGCTCTTTGTCGTGACCGGCATGACGATCGAGCACCTGAAAATGGCGGCGGAAACGCTGGCCATCATGAATTTCCCCTTCCCGGGGTCGGATGAGGTGCGCGTGCGCGAGTTCCGCTTGCCGGACGTCACCATGTACAGCGGCAAAAACATCATCACCGTGGAAAAGCAGCACCGCTTCCGCTCGCTCGATTTCAAGACGCATACCTTCCGCGGCATGCAGTCGCCCCCCGGCGAGATCGGCTTCCGGCTGCCGCCGGACTTCATGATAAAGCAGAACGAATACGCGAAGATAAACCTCAACTTCGCGTACGGCGCCGGGATGCGCCCCGATTCGGCGCTGAACATCATCCTCAACGGCACGCATGTGCGCGCCATCAACCTGGATAAGCAGGCGGGCGACTCCATCACCGGCTACAAGATCGAGCTCCCCACCTATCTGTTCAAGCCGGGAACGAACGTGCTGCAATTCGTCTCGATTCTCACGCCGGCCGCCCAGCAATGCGACCTGATACAGCCCGAAAGTTTTTTCCTCACCATATTCGACAACTCCACGTTCTACATACCCGCCATGCCGCACCTGATCGAGATGCCGAAGATGGAGCTTTTCATGCTCAACGGCTTCCCGCTGACCCGCTGGCCCGACGGCTACGAGAGTTTCATTCTGCTGGCGTCCAAAGACGCCAACACCATCGAAGCGGCGTTTAACGTCATGAGCACCCTCACCCAGAAAAACGGGTATCCCCTGTTCGGCGTCGAAATCGGGTACGCGGTGCCGCCCGCGTGGCACGGTGAAATTTTGGTTATGGGGGATGTCGCCTCGATACCGGCGGATATCATGGGCGCCGCGCCGCTGAAACTTGGGACGGTCTCTGAAGTCCCTTATCCGGTGAACAGGGGGGGCGGCTGGGAAGGGGGGGCGGCCTCGTACGCCATGGTGAAAGAAACCGGCAGGCTGGGCGATGCCAGCGGCGTGGTGATGGAATTCGAATCCCCTTTTAAAAAGGCCCGCACCGTCGTTATGCTGACGGCCAACTCCACCGCCGGCCTGCTGCAAACCTCCAAAGCGTTGCAGGACGCGGGAGTGCAGGGACAGTTGACGGGAGACCTCGCTATCATCGCGCTCACTCCCCCCGACTACCGGGTGGATGCCATCAGCATCGGCAAGCAGTATCTGACCGGCAAAAAAGGGGAGGTCAGCAAGCTGGAATACCTCGTGTACAACAACCCGTATCTTTACTACATAATCGGCGCGGCGCTGTTTGTCATCGTTGCCGTTGTCGTGATGGGAACGGCCCGCCGCTTCAGGCTTAAGAGGACCGCCGAAGCGGGAATAGTGGAAAGAAGACCGGTGATGCGCCAATTCCGGGATATGTTGCGGGAGATGTTCCTGCGTAAAAAAGGCAGATAGCCGGTGGCCGGACGATGGATTTCCCGGATGATGCTGGCGGCGCTGATGATGACCGCCGCCGCCAGCCCCGCCGTCCTGGCCGCCGACGCCCTATGGGAACGGTATAAGACCCAGTTCGTCACCCCGGACGGGCGCGTGGTCGATTTCCATCAGGATCAGGCCAGCCATTCGGAGGGGCAGGGTTTCGGCCTGCTCCTCGCCGTTGCCTATAATGACCGGCAGACGTTTGATGCCATCTGGCGATGGACCAAAGGCAACCTCCGGTTGCGGCACGACGCGCTTTTCGCGTGGCTCTGGGGGAAGCGCCCCAACGGGGCATGGGAAATAATCGACTACAACAGCGCCACCGACGGCGACATCCTTGTCGCCTTCGCGCTGCTGAAGGGATACCAGCGGTGGCACGACGAAGAATACCGGACGGAAGCGCTGAAGACGGTTGCCGACCTGCGGACAAAGGTGGCCGTGAATTGGCGCGATAAAACGCTGCTCCTCCCAAGCTATTACGGCTTCGCCACGCCCGCCAGGATCGTTCTCAACCCTTCCTATATCGTGTTCCCCGCCTACCGGCTTTTCGCCGTGTTCGACAACCGCGCATTTTGGGACAAGGCGTACCGGGACGGTTTTTACGTCATTTCAAAATCGTATTTTGGGGAATATCCGCTCCCGCCGGATTGGGTGGCGCTGTACGACGGCAACTCCGAAATTTTAATGGAGAAAGGGAGCCTGTTCGGCTATGAGGCGATCAGGGTGATCCTCTATCTGGCGCAGGAAAAAACCCGCCAGTTTGAAAAAGGAACCGAATGGATGTTCGCCTGGTATCAGCGCAACGGACATATCCCCCGCTGGGTCGACCTCGATAAAAACAGCGTATCGACCGCCCCGGCCAGCGCCGGAACCTATGCCACCTTCGCGGCGGCGGCCCGGCGCTTTGGAAAACCGGAGCTGGCGGTGAAGCTCGCCGAAGAGGGCCGAAAAACGTTGGACGCCGAAGGGACGCGGAACTATTATTCGTTCTCGCTCTATCTGTTGTCGCTCTCCGGAGCGCTGGAAGTGGGCGATTGACGCGGCTTTACGCTCTGATGGAATCCGGAGCGTACCGTGCCATGCAACGTAAAGCTATATAACATAACAGCCCCAATAGTGGTTGCGCTTGAGGCGCAAATCGGGCAAACTATATTGCATCTGTGCGGGAGCGTTCAACGGATTGCGAAATGGGGAACCGGCTTAAACAGATCAGTCTCTCCGCCGTAACCGGCGAAGCGGGTGTATCCATGCCGGCAAAGGGTTTTTTATTTTTTGGGGTGAGTGGTGTCCGCCGAAGAAAAAGACAAACCGGAAGCGTGGGAACAAGACCAGAATATCGAAGACTTCCTCGAACAGCGGAAAAAGCTGGACGCGCAGTTCGAGGAAAAATTCACAAAAATCCTCACCGTCATGTTCACGGACATGAAAGGCTCCACCAGCATGGCCGAAGCGGCGGGCGACCTGGCGACCCGCATGATCCTCAAAGCGCACAACGAGATCGTTTTCGCGGCGATCAAGGCGCATAACGGCACACTGGTGAAGACCATCGGCGACGGCACCCTTTCCCACTTCCCCACGGCCCAGGAGGGATTGCGCGCGGCGGCGGGCATACAGAAAGGGATCGACGCCTACAACGCCGCCAGCAACAGCAAGACGCCGATCATCGTGCGTATCGGCCTGCATACCGGCAAGGTCATTTTCGAGAAAAATGACATTTTCGGCGATGTGGTGAACACCGCGTCGCGCTTTGAGTCCTCGGCCAACGGCGGCGAAATCTATTTTTCAGAAGAAACATATCACGCGCTGGATGACAAAGCGGAGATTTATAACCGCTACATCAAGATGGCCACCCTAAAAGGGAAAAAGGAGCCGGTAAAGATTTACAAAGCCTTCTGGAACCCCCAAGAAGCCGAGGCGGACAAGACCGCGAAGCCGGAGACGGAAACAAAGGACGAGGGGATGCCGGCAGGCGTCAAATTCGCCATCGCCATAATTTTGGCCGTAATATTGGTGTTCGGCGCGATCCAGATACGATCCTTTTTAGGCAAGCACGTCAACGTCGATGAAAAGCGCTCCATAAACCAGTCGGCCACCCCCGCTCCGTCCCCCGCGCCCCCCAAGTGAGAGCAGGGAATTGAGCTCAAAGGGGAAGATGCTAAAATAACCGAATGGGAATTTGGGGTTTTTATTTCATCATAAAGATCATCCTTAACTACAAGGGTGTTCTCCGGCTCGACATCCCCTGGAACATCGCGTTCGCGTTCTTCCTGCTCCTCCCCCTTCCCCGATGGTTGGGCAAATACACCGCCGCGCGCTGGACGCGGGGCCTGCTGAACCTGGCGTTGGCCGTGCTGCTCCTTTGGCATGATTCATGGTTTCCGCCGCTCATGGACACTATCGCCTTCGTCAAGCAGCAGGGGTTGCCGCAAAAAGAATACATTCTCAATTTTGTCTCCCGTTACTACAACGGCTGGATGTTAGTGGCGGCGGCGGGACTATGCGCGCTCTGCATTATCGCCAACCACTACATCAAGCTGGTGCCGGTAACCATAGCGGCCATGATGGTCCTTATCCCGTTCAACATCTATGCGCGGCCGGACAGCGCGGAAATGAACGCCGGCATCGAGGGGTTTTACGAAGGGGAGGCCACCCGTGTCATTAACATGAAAAAACCCGACGGCGGGAATATAAATTTCGATATCGTGTTCCTCCATGTTTGTTCGCTGGCATGGGACGACCTCAAGGAGGTGGGGCTGGAGAATCACCCCTTCCTTAAGCAGTTCCAGTACCTCTACACCGATTTCAATTCGGTCACCACCTACAGCGGCCCCGCCATGATCCGCCTGCTCAAGGGCAATTGCGGGCAGGTTCCGCACAACAACATCTACGGCGGCATGCCCGGCGAGTGCTACACCATGAACGTCCTGGAGAGAATCGGCTTTCAGCAGTGGGCCGCGCTGAACCATGACGGCGTGTACGGCGAGTTTGCCAAAGAACTGACCAAGTATGGCCACCTCAAAACGGCCCCCATAAACCTGGCCGGAATTCCGGCGAACCAGAGAATGTTTGACGACAGCCCCGTGTATGACGACTACGGCGTTCTGGAGCGGTGGTGGAAAGCGCGGCGCGAATCGGACAAGCCGGCCGCCGCGCTGTACTACAACACCGTTACGCTCCACGACGGCGCGCACTGGGCAACCGACCGGGACTGGTTCAAGCGCGACCGGAAGGCGCTGTATCACGAATTCACGTCGAAAATGCTCGACGATTTCGGAAAGTTTTTCACGCTGCTCGAAAAGAGCGGGCGGAACGTCATCGTGATCTTCGTGCCGGAGCATGGCATCGCCCTGCGGGGGTTCACCACCCAGGCTCCGGGTCTGCGCGACATCCCGCTGCCGACCATTACCGATGTGCCGGTGGGAGTGAAGCTTATCGGCAGCGGTTTTAACGGCCGGCCGTTGCGCCAAACCATAATAGACAAGCCGGTGAGCTATTTGGCCCTTGCCAGCCAGCTTGCGTTTTTCATAGAAAAAAATCCGTTCGACGCCGACGGCATGATCCCGAAACGGATGTTGGACAATCTCCCCTTCACCGACCATGTGGCGGAAAACCAGAGCGCCAAAGTGATGAAAAGCGGGTTGAAATACTACCTGCTGGCCAAAGACGCCCGCTGGGTCGAGCTTCAGAAAAGCGAAACCGAGTAGCCGGTTAATCCAAGCCCGTCCATGCCTTTTTCCCGCTTGGCGCCGGCCCGGCACAGCACCATTTTATGGGGTTTTTTTGAAAAATAAACCGTGTATAATCAATCGGGAATTCGAGGGGATTAAAGGGATTAAAACCGTGAAAAAGCATCTGCTGTTTTTGTTTTTAAGCGCGATAATTTCAGGCTGTGGAGCGTCTGATCCCATCCGTCCGGCGGCCCCATCCGCCCCCACGGGGCTGACGGCCACCGCCGGGGACGGGCAGGTGATTGTCAGCTGGACCGCCGCTACCGGCGCGGAATCCTATAACATCTACTACGGAACGGCGGCGGGCGTTACCACCGCCAGCACAAAAATAGCCAATGCGGCATCGCCCAATACCATCACCGGCCTTACAAACAAAACCGCTTATTACTTTGCGGTGACGGCGGCGAATGCGGGCGGGGAAAGCGCGCTCTCCAGCGAGGTATCCACCGCGCCGCAGCTTCCGGGCGCATCGGCGCCAGCCACCGGCTCCGCCATAAACATAACCGATACTTACGCCACACTGGTGGGCAGCTTCACCAACCCCACCGGCACCACCACCGAATCGCGCTTTGAGTGGGGAACGACAGCCGCTTATGGAACCAACACCGCCAGCCTGGTTTACGCCGATCCGGGGAACATCGCCCCCTCCATCGGCATTTCCGGTCTCACGGCGGGAACCACCTATCACTACCGGTTCGGCATCAAGACATCCGACGGCACCTGGTGGTACGGCAATGATAAAACATTCACCACCACCACGCTGGCGGCCAAAACTACGATTGCCGCCGGCTTGAGGTATCCCGCGCAGTTCGCGGTCGACGCCGCCAACGTTTACTGGACGGAGGGGGTGGATGCCACGGGACTCGCCAGCACCGGCAGCGTCAAGAAGGCTCCGCTCGCTGGCGGCGCGGCCACAACGCTTGCATCCGGGCTAACCAATCCCTTCGGCATAGCGGTAGACGGAACCAACGTTTACTGGACGGAAACGAACAACACCGCCTCTACCCTCGGCGCCGTTAGAATGGTTCCCATTGCGGGGCCCGCCTGTGCCGGCGTCGCCTGCACATCGCTCATCGTGGCCGCATTAAACAACCCCCAGTACATCGTGTTGGACGGCACGACTGTTTATTTCACGGAACTGGGCACCTTTGACACTGTCAGCGGCATGAGGAAAAGCGATGGAACGGTAAGTAAAGTCGCCAAAGCCGGGGCCGCTGCCGCCACGGCGCTTGCCACGGCGCTTAACGGGCCGCAGACCATCTCGGTTGACGCCACGAACGTGTACTGGACGGAGAGCGCCAACTCCATCGGCGGCGCGGGCTTTGTGAAACAGTCGCCGATCATCCCCGGCGCGCCCCAAACGCTCGTATCGGGATTAAGCGGTTCCCAGAATATCGCCGCGGATTCCACCGATGTCTATTTCTGGTCGGGCTATGGCACACTGGCGAAAGTTGCCATCGGCGGCGGAAGCGCGGCGGAAGTAACGTCTGGAATGAGCGGAACCCAGCCCCTGGCCATCGATGCCACCAACGTCTATTGGACGGAAAACACCAACGGCGGCACCGTGAAAAAAATCAACAAGGCAAACGGAAACGTTTCGATTATCGTGGGCCTCGACTGCACTTGGTGCGCCGCGCTGGGCATCACGCAGGATTCCACGTACGTTTACTGGATGGAAGGGGATGTTTTCAACGGCGCCAATTGGACCGGCGTTGGCGCCATCAAGAAGGTTGCGAAATAGCGGCTTTGCTTGACGCCTATCTGAAGAAAAGGGGCCGGCGGGAAACCGCGGCCCCTATTTTAAATCCCACGGAATGAAAAGGGTGAAATAGACCTGCCAGTGGCTGTTTGCGGCCCACATGGTATTGGTCTGCGGCCCGTCCAATTCCCGCATCCAATAATAATCCGCGCCGAGCGTGAAATAGGATTTCCTGAATTCAAATCCGGCCGCGGGCCCTTTGGTGTCGTAATATCCCTGGTTTTTGCTGCGGGTTCGATGACGGTATTCGACATAGGTGATGAACGGGATATTGCCGGGAAGCGTGAACCACTGTATCCCCTGGTTGACGAACCCCATCATGCTGGAACCGCTGTAATCGTCGGTATCGTAAGTAGTCTGCCCCCAAACAGCGCCGGGGAGCGCCTCGGCCCACCCCAATTTGTCCGCGAGGCTCCATGTATAGTACAGCGTGGCGTAATACTGCAGGCGGTTGGAAGTGGCGCCGACGAGCGGATCATAGACATGCCGTTCCCAATAGTAGTCCACCCCGAGGGTAATATAATCCCAGCGCAGCTCCGCGCCCACCGCCGGGCCGCCGGTATCGTAATATTCCGGGTGGTAGGTGCGGGCGCGGCGGCGGAACTCGGCATAGGTGACAAAATGGGCGTTGGTGGGAAGCGTGAACCACTGTATCCCTTGGTTGACGAATCCCATCCCCGCGGAGTTGGCGCCGTTTCGCTTGTCGTCATCGTAGGTCAACGAGCCCCAGAGCGAGCCGGGATAGCCTTCAACCTCAAAGGCGCGCGCCATCGGCACGGCGCAAAAGAACAACGCGAATAGAAATCCGGCGGCCAATCTGTTAATGGCAATCTCCCCCCTGTTTTCCCATCAGCGTCCAATTCTACCCATTATCCGGCCTTTTCCGCAATCAAATCCCGGCCGCGCAAGCAGTTTCGTTTTATTAAGGAATATCCCCCCTTTTTGCCGGAGTTTACCCCCGCACCGGGTAGTGGGTCACTTTGAATTCTCCCGTGTTTTTCCTCCCCTTGCAGTGCCAGGGGCGGGGCAGGAGGGGGTAATAACCGCCCCTGTATCCCCTCCTTGCAAAGGAGGGGACTGCTCTGTTACCAAGTTAATTTCAAACTGACCCACTACCCCGCACCGCGGTACGTTGACATTTTTAGCCGGCGGCCGGAAAATAAAAAGAGAGAAGAGTGCATCCCATACATGAACCGGGATCGTCTAACCCAAAAGGGGGTGAATTGTTATGAAATATGCCGATATGCGCAAAGAGGAGATGTGGGTCTGGTTCCACGACAGTTTTGCCATCCCCGAGGAATGCAACCCGTCGATGAGCGCCGAGCACGGCTACCAGTATGTCTGCGGCGGCCCCTATTACGCGGCCGAAGTGCTGAAGACCGCCTTCGGCGAAAAATTCCCCCCGCCGCTGATCAAGGAGGTGGTGGACGACCTCGAAATGGAATCGCACGAGTGGATCGTGAAGGAGGCGCACGCCGCCTGAAAGCGGCCGGTGGCCCCCGCCCGTGGCGCGGGAAGGGGTGGAGGGATCGTGCGCGCCGCCGGAGCGGTTGGTTTGTCTTTGTTCCTTTTCAGCCGGGGATGGTGATATTCTTCAGAAACACATCCTATGGCGAACATAAATATTACCGCGGAATCAGCCGTCGCGCGCATCGTGCGCGCCGCCCGCACCGGTTTTTTCCTGCTGCTGGAAACGTGGCGCTTGTTCCTGCGCAACAACCAGTTTGAAACCGCCGCGGCGCTGGCCTACTACGGCTTTTTCGCGATGCTCCCGCTGCTGCTGCTGGCGATGCTGATGCTGGGCAACTACATTATAAGCTCCCGCGAAGCGATGGCCGGCATCGACGCGCTCACCCGCCAGATTTTTCCGGAGTTCAGCAAGGTGATTATCAAAGAAGTCCACTCCCTCTCGCATAGCGCGAAAAAGTGGGGACTGTTGGGCCTCATCACCGTATTCTGGGCCGCCATGCCGCTCACCGGCGGCCTGCGCGCGGCTTTTAAGGAAATTTTCCGCGTGGAACGGCGCGTTTCCTTCCTGCGGGGGCTGCTGTTCGACGCCGCGGCGGTGGGCATCATTCTGGCGCTGTTCGTGGCGCTCACGGTAAGCAACATCGGCTATTCGGTGATGCAGGCCCGCTTTCTCAACAGCGTCCCGGCGGCCTACCGGATCAGCTACGCCATCGGCCCCTTTTTCCTCATCCTGGTTTTTCTCGCCATATTTTACGCCCTCTTCGCCCCCCGCATTCCCGCGCGCCACCTCGCCGCCGGCACGCTCATTACCGCCACGGCCTGGATCGGGATGAAGGAACTCTTCACCGTATTTATCACCGTCAACCCGGCGTATGGCGTCGCCTTCGGCTCGCTCAAGGCGGTCTTCATCGTCATCGCATGGGTCTATGTTTCATTCATCGTGATACTTTTCGGCGCCGAACTGATGGCCGCCCTCGGTATGCGGGAAGCGTTGCTGCTCAAGGAAATATTCGCCTCCCCCGCCCGCTTCCGGCGGCGCGAAAAGCTGCTGCACAAATACATTCAGTCAATCGCCGAGGGGGAGGTCATCTGCCGCGAAGGGGAGCGGGGAACCAGCATGTTCTACCTGCTGGAGGGCGAAGTCGAGATCACGAGGGAAGGGGCGCCGCGGCGGCGGTTGGGGCCAAAAGAGTTTTTTGGGGAAATCGCCATGCTGCTGGGGGGAGACCGGGCCGCCACGGTCACGGCGGCCGCGCAATGCCGCGTGATAGAAATATCGCGGGATAATTTCAATAAAATTAACGAACTTGATTCAAGCATCAGCGCCACCCTGCTCCGCCAGATGGCGGTACGGCTGAAATCCCACGAGCGGTATTAGGAAAGGTGCCATCCATGAACCGTCACGCGGTCACGCTCCTCAAGGGCTTTTTCGCCCTCCTGCTGCTGGCGGCGGGAGCGCTCGTGTATTGGGAATACCGGACGGAGGGACTGACCCCCGGCCATCTTGCCCGGCAAGTGCGGGAGTTCGGGGCGTGGGGGCCGCTGATTTTCGCGGCCGCCTATGCGCTGCTCGCGGGCGCCGGTTTTCCCGCCGTCATCCTCACCACGCTGGGCGCGCTTGTCTTTGGCAAATGGCTCGGCACCGGGCTCAACCTCATCGGCGCGATGGCGGGCGCCTCCATAGCCTTCGCCCTCTCACGCTTTCTGCTCAAGGATTTTTTCGAGCGCCGCGTTTTTGGGGACAAACAATGGTACGTCCGCTTTAACGACGGCGTGCGCGAAAACGGTTTCAATTACCTCCTCTTCATCCGGCTCATCCCCCTCTTCCCTTTCAACGGGGTGAACTTCGCCGCCGGGATTTCCCGTCTGCGCTACCGGCATTTTTTCTTCGGTACGCTGCTGGGGATTGCGCCGCACACGTTCGTCTTCACCAACGCGGTGGCGGAGCTGGGGGAATCGGCGGCGCGGGGCTTCCATGTGACCCCCGGCCTCGTGGGGGCGCTGACCCTGCTGGCCCTGTTCGCCATCGCCCCCCTGCTGGTCAAAAAAGTGATCGAACGCCGGAGGGGAAGCGCGCCGCAACGGAAAGGCTGATGCCTTTTCCGAATACGGGGCTTCCCCTGTAATCACCGGGTTGGGGGTTGCGGTTACACGCCCGCCGCCGCCGGCTTGGCCATTGTTACCGCCGCCCCGCAAGCTCCCCGTGGGGGGGCTGGCGGAAGATGGCCCTGTCCGCAAAAGAACGGTTCATGCAAAATGCGGTCACCAGAAATATTGCCCCCTTTTTTTCTCCAAGGATCACGACGTAATTTTTGGAAGGGGCGAGGATGTAATGCCGTGTTTCCCGTTTGCCCTCAAGGCAGCGCCGGTATTCGACCCCTTCGGCGGTGTGGTTTTCTATCAGGGGCTTGATCCACGGCACGCGTTCCAGCCTTTGAAAGTCGGTGTACCGCTCTCCGCCCCCGCCCATGTCCCTTTGCACGACATGCCAAAAGCCTTCCACATAACCGCCATCCAGGTTTCTTCTATCGATAATCACCCTTTTGCCCAAAAAATGCGGCGAATTATCGATAAAATCGCCCTTGTAGACCTGATAGGCCGTGTCGATAAAAGTGCTCCAATCCCCCGTGTTGTTAATGACCGGGGGAAGGAAGGAAAACGGGCGCTTCAGGCGGAACGCTTTAACTTCCAAGCCGGCATACGCATTGAACAGGGTCTCACCCCTCTCGCTTTTCGCTAAATTCATAGGTTCTCCCGTGATAAAAAAGTTCGCCCCTATGCCGTTTCGCATTGGCGCGGAAAGTGCGCGCGCAAACGCGGTGCGGCGATAAGGAATTTCCAGGAATGGGGAGGAAGTTAGGCGGAAGGGGGGCGGGGGTCGGGGCCTGTCAGATCCCTTGGAATGATCATCCGGCGGTGTGCGGCAATAACCATTTGTCCGTTGATGCCGGACGGAACGGTTTGAATGCTTAACGCGTGGTCGTCGTTGGTGGGAAGGCGGTCGTTAAGCCCGGCGGAAAGCGGGCCATCGGCCTTTATGCAGCAGCCTTCCATGCCGCAGGAAAGCGCCGTTTGCGCTTTGCATTTGCATGCTTCCCCCAAATGGTGTTCGCAGGCGGCTTCTCCACCCTCGCCGCCGGCGGGTATTTCTTCGGCTGCGGCATTCATGACGCGGCGATGCTGTTGCAATCCGCCGCCATCGGATTGCGCAACGTGCGCGGCATGGGCATCCGCCGCCGCCTTTGCGTGGCCGCAATGCTCCGCGGCGAAGACGGGAACGGCCCAAAACGCCAGCAGCGCCGCGAATGCAAAAACCCTTCTCAATGGATTCATACGGGCAATATTCTACCCCCAGTTTGGTGTTTTCGTCAAAGTGCCGGAACGGATGGTGCCTCAGTTTGAAATTAATGTTTGGATGGAGCACGAGATTGCTTCGCTAACGCTCGCAATGACAGTAATTTGTCATTGCGAGGCCATCGAAGATGGCCGCGGCAATCCCAAACTGAGACACCACCGAACGGATTGGAGATTGCCACGGAAACTTGCGGTGCCAAACTGCCGCCCAATTACCCATTATAGGTGAAAACCATGCCAGGCCGGTGCGGTGTTGATACCGCTAATCATGGTTGAAAGCCGTTTCTTCACACATCATGATCCGCTTTAGCCGGAGATTGGGGCGGAAGGATGAAAGGGGCGGCGTTAAAACACTATGCCGAGGTAGACGCCATAGGACCAGTAGCTGTTTTTGTTCAGGTGCCATTTGACGTCCGCGCCCATGAAGAGGTGTTCGGTGACTTCGTAGAGCATTCCGTAGAGCGCCGCCCCCCCCATGTTGTTCTGGTCTTCGGTGAGCACGGCGCCGCCGGAGAGGTATTGGCGCTGGTCGATGCTCATTTCCATTCCCAGGTCGGCATGCGACCAGATGTCGCCGAAGCCCCAAAAATAAAAACGTCCGCCGAGGAATACCGGCATCCGCGTGTACGTCAGGGAGGGATCGATGCCGGGGAACTTGTACCGCTCCACCGCCACGCGAATGCCCGCGTTATTGCCCAAGCGGTATACAAGCCCGAAGGAGAGGCCGGTGGCGCTCTCCCAGCCGCTGGCGGGGCTGGTGGACATCGTGGCTCCCGCATCGATGGAAATATTGCGGAGGCGGCTATCCTCGTCGGCGCCCGCGAACGAAGGCGCGGCAAACAAAACGCCGCAAAAAACGCACAAGGCGGCGAGCAACCTGAATCTGTTCATGTCAATAGTGCATCCGTAGTCATTGCGTCCCGGCGGGGGACGATTTTATTTTTCCTGTCCGGCGTATTTTTTCCGGCCAGGGGGCCGGCCAAAAGCGCCCGTTCCGCGGCGGCAAGGGTCTC
This sequence comes from Nitrospinota bacterium, assembly GCA_016217735.1. NCBI lineage: Bacteria > Pseudomonadati > Nitrospinota > Nitrospinota bacterium. Next base: position 362 of record JACRGQ010000005.1, on the reverse strand, counting down.
GGTTTCAATAAAGGGCTTGGCCAATGCGCCCGCTCTTTATACCACCAACCGCCATGACAGGTACATAGGCAAATTTTGGTAGTGGTTCAGTTTGAAATTAATGTTTGCATGGAGCATGAGATTGCTTCGCTAACGCTCGCAATGACAGTTATTTGTCATTGCGAGGCCATCGAAGATGGCCGCGGCAATCTCAAACTGATGCACCACCCAAATTTTATGCGCGTGTTGCGAGCAAATAGAAATGTCCGGTTTTGGAGCACATTACTTGTCCGGTTTTCCAAAATTACCTTAGCCGTGATTCTTTTTCAAGCGGCCTTCTTTTTTGTCTGTTTTACCTCCTTTCCCGTTACGTCGTAAAGCGC
>JACRGQ010000004.1 GCA_016217735.1 Nitrospinota bacterium | reverse complement strand
GCGCTTTACGACGTAACGGGAAAGGAGGTAAAACAGACAAAAAAGAAGGCCGCTTGAAAAAGAATCACGGCTAAGGTAATTTTGGAAAACCGGACAAGTAATGTGCTCCAAAACCGGACATTTCTATTTGCTCGCAACATATCCGGGTGCGGCATATCCGGGCGGCGGCGCGGCAAAGGGTTTTTATTGCACTTGGAAAGAAAGCCGGATTCTAGTAAAATTCCGCATTGAGACCGGAAAGCGCGCCGGAGAATGGTTTTACGGCGTATGCTTTTCTTCAAACCAGATTTGGGATACCGCTATCATGAAATGTGAAATCAGGAAGGCCGGGAGCGTAACGCTGTTCAGCATACAGGGGGACGTCGTTTTCAACCACCTGAACGACATCCGCGAAACGATCAAGGGAGAGATGGTTCAATCGTCCACCGACAAGTTTCTGATCGACCTGGGCGGGGTGGGGATGATCGATTCCGCCGGCGTCGGGTTCATTGTTTCCGTTTACAAAACCGTTCTTTCGCGCAAAGGGGCGTTCGCCCTCGTCCGCCCGAATGATGCGGTGAAGAGCGTGTTGCAGACCGTGGGGCTGACCCGTCTCTTCAACATATACGAGAGCGAAGACGAAGCCATTAAGGCCATCTAGGCCGGCCGGATACGCATGAACCGCTTCCGCATCCGCCAGGAAAGGGAAGTATCCCCGGAGAAGCGGGAGTTGCACCGCCAGTTCATCGGCATACGCCTCGGCGCCGAGGAATATATTATCGAGATCACCAAAGCCCGCGAGATACTGGTGTTCGACGGGATTACCTACGTTCCCCGCGTGGCGGGTCACTTTGAGGGGGTCATCAACCTCCGCGGCGATGTGGTGCCGGTGATCAACCTGCGCGCCAAGCTGGGGATGGCGGCGGTTCCCCTCACTCCCGGCGCCCGCATAATCATCGCCGAATCGGCTTCCGGCGCGCCGGTGGGGCTGCTGGTGGACGCGGTGACCACCGTCATCCACCTGCCGGAAAGCGGCATCGAGCCGGCCTCCGCGGCGGTGGGGGAGGTGGCGGCGGAATACATAAAGGGAATCGGCCGCGCCGGCGGCTCCATCGTCGGCTGGCTGGACGTGGATAAACTGGTGGCGTGACCCGCCGCGCGAAAACGGGAGTTAACGGAATCGGATAATGGCATACAGCAAACGGATTGTCGGCATAGACTTCGGCACCACCACCAGCGCCATCGGCATGGTGAAAGACGGCGTTCCCTTCCTCTTTGAGGTGGACGAGGGGGAAGTAATGATGCCCTCGGTGGTCGCCTTCGGCAAGGGCGGCGAGATCATCGTCGGGCAGAAAGCCAAAAAGCAGGCGGTGCTGAACCCCGAAAAGACTTTCCGCGCGGTGAAGCGCCGCATGGGGGAGAAGGAGACCGTCAACACCGGCCGCGGCGACTGGCCGCTCGAACAGATCGGGGCCGAAATCCTTAAAAAACTGAAAGCCGGGGCGGAACGCCAACTCGGCCACCCGGTCGCCGACGCGGTCATCACCGTGCCGGCCTATTTCAACCAGCTCCAGCGCCAGGCGGTGCAGGAGGTGGGGAAGCTGGCGGGGCTCAACGTGCTGCGCATCATCAACGAGCCGACCGCCGCCGCGATGGCCTACGGCCTCAACCGGCAAGACGAGCAGAGCGTCATGGTGTTCGACTTCGGCGGCGGCACCTTCGACGTGTCGGTGCTCACCATCGCCGACGGCGTATTTGAGGTGAAGGCGACCGGCGGCGACAACATGATGGGGGGCGACGACATCGATCAGATGATCATCGACAAGGTGGCGGCCGATTTTAAGAACGACCACGGCATCGACTTGACGCGGGACAAGATGGCGATGCAAAAGCTGCGGGACGAAGCGGAGAAGCTGAAAATCGCCCTCTCCAACGCCGATTCGGCCCGCCTGAACATCCCCTTCATCACCGCCGACAAGCACGGCCCGATCCATATCGACAAGACCTTCACGCAGGACCAGGTGGAGCAGATGATCGCCGCCCTCGTGGGCAAGATCATCCGGCTGGCGAAGGATACCCTCAAAAAAAGCGGCCTCGACAACAAGACCCTCGACAAGATACTGCTGGCCGGCGGCTCCACCCGCATCCCCGCCGTGCGCGACGCCATAGTTGAACATTTCGGCGACAAGGCGCTGGGGGGGGTGAATCCGCTGGAGTGCATCGCGCTGGGGGCCGCCGTGCAGGCCGCCATCCTCGACGGCCAAGTGGAGGACACGGTGCTGCTCGACATCATCCCGCTTTCGCTCGGCCTCGAGATCGAAGGGGGGAGCGCCGAGGAGATCATTCCGGCCAACGCCACCATTCCGGTGTCGCACAAAAAAGTGTTCTCCACCGTGGCGGACAACCAGACCGAGGTGGAGATCAAGATATTGCAGGGGAACAGCAACCGCGCCGCGGAAAACGTGACGCTGGGGCGCTTCATCCTCGGCGGCATCGAGTTGGCGAAAAAAGGGGAGCCGAAGGTGGAGGTGGAGTTCGATATCGACGTGAACGGCATCATGGGCGTCCGCGCGCGCGATACCAAAACAGGCGCCGCCCGCTCCGTCACCATCGACCGGGGCATTGTGGATAAACGCAAAACAGCGTAAGGTAAAGGCATGTACGAAGTAGCGGTCACGGCGCAGTTCTCGGCCGCGCACCAACTGCGCGGCCACTGGGGGCCGTGCAAAGACCTTCACGGCCACAACTGGACGGTGGAAGCCGCCTTCGCCGCGAAGAAGCTGGACAAACACGGCATGGTGGTCGATTTCCACCATGTGAAAGAGCAGCTTAACCGCCTGATGAACATGCTGGATCACAAGATCATCAACGAAATCCCGCCGTTCACCGAATGGGATCCCACCGCCGAGCGGATAGCCGAATGGTTCTTTAAGGAGTTGAAGAAGAGCCTGAAGGTGTCCCCGTCATACGTCACCATCTACGAAACCGATCACGCCTGGGCCACCTACCGCGCCAAGTAGCGGCGCACCTTTCGACGCCCCTTTCCGGCAGATTCAAGTGGGTAGTGCCTTATTTTCACGGTAGGACACGCATTCCTGCGTGTCGTTGGCCCGTTAGGGCCAATTTTGTCAGCCCTTTCGGGCTGATGACAGACAAGATGGGAGGAGCGGAATGGCTTTTTTCCATCCGCTCCGGAGATGGCCTATAGGCTGCTGTCTGTCCTACCTGCCATATTTTTTCAAACTGAGGCACTTGTATCTACCCCCTTCCCCCCTAATTTCCCATTCCGCGGTAAAATATAACCAGCGGAGGAGGAATTATCATGAACACGCAACAATCGCCAAACACCCAATGTTGCCCGAAATTCGACCCGGCGCCGTGGGACGGAAAAACCGTTGAATGGGACAAAAAGAAATTCATCAAGGATAACGTGTTCACGTTCTTTTATATGCCAATAGGATTTGGCGCGCTGATGAAAAAATTGGTGGGGAAAGTTGAAAAGGCCGATGCGAACATGGCCGATCAGCTTTGCCTTTCGGACCATACCTCCAAATGGAACATGGATGTTTATCTGGCGGTCGACAAGGAAATTCCCGATGCGGAAAACGTGACGCTCAGCGGAAAGTTCCTAAGCAAGGTGTACGAGGGGCCGTTTCAAGATGCGGGCAAATGGTGCAATGACTTTGAAAGCTATGTCAAAGGCAAGGGGATGAATTTCAATAAACTGTACATGTGGTATACCACTTGCCCGAAGTGCGCCAAAGTGTACGGCAAAAATTACGTCGTGCTGCTTGGACAGGTGAATTAGCGGTGTGTTGAAAAACCGCATATGCATGTCATTCTGAGGAGCGAAGCGACGAAGAATCTCTTTCCGGAAAGGGATTCTTCGCTATGCTCAGAATGACAGGGGTCTACTTCTCGCCGAATTTCTTGTTTTGCGCTAACAACCTTATAGTTTCCTCAATTCTCTTTTGCCGGGTTTCCGCTTTTTTCGCGGTCGTCACCCAATAGACATATGCCAGCTTTGCTGAAGGAGCGAAACGTTGGAAATTATCCCATGCCTTTTTATTTTCAAATAAAGCCCTTTTGAGATAGGACGGAACGGAAAATCTCTTGCTGGAAGGGACTCTTTTTTTGCTTTTTACGCCTTCTTTATATATTTTGAGACCACATTCCGTCATCTTGCCTTGCTCAATCATTTCCTTCGCTCTTTCAACATTAACTACCGACCAAATGCTTTTAGAGGTACGGGGAGAATAACGTTGCATGTACTTATCATCGTCGATTTTTTTTATCTGCCCATCAATCCAGCCAAAGCAAATCGCTTCTTCCACGGCGTCGCCGTAAGGGATGGAGGGTTTCCGTGTATGTTTCTTATAATAAATCAGCCAGACCCCTTCTTTGGATGTATGGTTTTTTTGGAGCCATAACCGCCACTGGTTACGGTTTTTAGCGTGTATCGTTTTCATTAATATTAGTTTGCTGCATTAAGGGAATAAGCGCACCGGCGGGGTCTGCCAAAAGACATGTGCGCCCAATTCCGGGAACGTCATCCGGCCCCGTAATAACGGTAGCTCCAAGTTCTTTTGCACGGGCCATGCTGACGTCAATATCATCAACGGCGATGAAAGCGTACCAACGAGCGCCAAGCTTCCGCGTGTAATCAATGGTTGGATTCATCATGCCAGCAGTATCTTTTCCATCACGTTTAAAAATGGTATATGTGCCGAACGGCCCCGCATTTACTTCTATTTTCTCCCAACCGAATAACTTGCAATAGAAATCTCCGCTTGATTTCTGGTCCTCTGTTACGAGGTAATTCCACATGAATGTTCCGTGCTCGTTCATATTATTTTATTAACTCCTCAAAGGGCGGCTTAATCTTATTTACTTTGCGTTTTGGTCAACTTGCAACAGCCCAAACTTTAATCCGCCAGGCTCGGCACAAGTGGCATACCAGCCAATACCGGGAATGACCATCTTTTGCTCTACAACGCTTCCGCCATCAATGCCCGGCTCGTCCGAATTTCCGGCAGTAATGCGATAGTATTCATAGGGCATGGGGAATTTCTCAAAACGCCAACCCAACACGCGCTCAAAAAACCGTCGGGCTTCTTTCAAGCTATTTACCGTGAAATCGAAATAGATGGGTTTCATAATTTGCCCCTTCTCCAATAGCCCGTTCTAGCCGGACATCCTCTTTGTATTTTATAACACATGGCATACTAAATAATGCGGAGAGGGTGGGATTAGGCCACTCTCGCGGCCACATCACGTGGCCGCTCCATCGGCCCCCACTCATTCGCTTGCCGCGCATCCATGCGCGTCACCGCTCCCTTATCGGTCGCGGACGCTCATTCGGTTCGAATCCCGCCTTTCCAAAGCATAATCAAATAACATCTCCCCTGAGGGGGGGGGTATTTGATTATGGCGGAGAGGGTGGGATTCGAACCCACGGTCGGGTATAAGCCGACAACGGTTTTCAAGACCGTCGCCTTAAACCACTCGGCCACCTCTCCGATCTTGCCATCATAATCCAAAATCATTCGGCGGCATCCGCAATTTAACCAGTAATTTAACCAAGGGGTTGCCGTATGCGGACAACCTCCGAAACCGCCGGATTGCGGGAAAGAAGGTACACCAATACAAGCCACGAACTATTTGCTGTATACAAACTTCGCCTTTTTTCAGCTGATTTCCCGTAAGATGTCCTGATGGGCCTTGGTTATCTCTTTGACGAAACGTGGGTAAAACCCCTCATCGAATACCTTCAGGGCCACACCCACACCTCCTCCGGCATCCGCGGAAGGGAATATTTTCTAAGCGGACGGGTGATGTCCATCGACATCGAGGATGAAGATTCCATTATCGCCGCCGTGCGCGGAAACGAAATCTACGAAACCCGGCTGCTCCTTGATGATGTTAGCGACACCATTGACGGCGTCTGCTCCTGTCCGGTGGGCAATGACTGCAAGCACTGCGTCGCGGCGGCGTTCACCGCCGTTGCTTTCGCCCGATTGGCCGGGTCGGCGTATTCGCAGCGGGCCGCCAAAGTCCTCGGCGGGGCGGCGTACGATAAAAACGTTACGCGCAAAGTCGATGCGGGCAAGGCGTTTTTGCGCGAGATGTTCCCGATGGAAGGGGACGAGCCGGTGAAAATACCCGGCGCGCCGGTGGTGAAACCGGCCAAAGCAATTCCCGCGCGGCCCCAAAAATCCGCACCGGAATCCGCCCTTCCCGCGGGGGAATGGTGGAAGGCTTTCATCGAATCATATGGAACGGAGCAGGCAAAGCAGCTCATCAATAAAGTTTCGTTAACCTATATCGCAAAACCGAAATACGCGAAGCATGAATTCGGCCATATCGCCTCCCACTTCTTCTGGCCGGAAAACCCGGTTGATTTTCTCCGGCGTTTTGAAGAGAACCTTCACCGGATAATAAAAAAGGTTTTGTGGCGCGATGAAGGCATTACGCGCCGGGATGACGGGTTGCGGCGGTTTCTCGAATCGCCCGAAGCCGCGGCCGCCGCCACGGCATGGGATCTCCGCGTCATGGAGCGGACGCTGTCGCAATGGGTGAGGGAAACGCCGCGAAGCAGCGCCGCCGATTTCAAGGCCCGGGTTGTATGGCTCCCCGCCAACGCGCCCGATCATGACGGCCTCGAAGTGCTGAACTACCGCCTCTATTTCGGCTGGACGGCGGACGACCTCCGCCCCCGCGCGCTCAGCGGCATTCAGCGTTTGAGCGGCGAACTGGAGATGAAGGGGCGCGACAAGTTCACCGCCGACAGCCAGTTGGTGCATTGGATCGCGGGCCAGCCGGAAGTCAAAAACAACTACGGCACGCACGGCGGGGATAATACGCTTCTCCCCCTCTCCAACGCCGTTACATGGCTCAATACATGGGGCGGCGGCGGAAAACTGTTCTGGGAAGACGGCGCTCCGATCCTGTTCGAGCCGCTATCGGCGAAGCTCTCCCTTGTCGAGGCGGGAGAGGGGAAATGCCAGTGGGCGGTCTCCCATCCCGCGCTGGGGGAAAATGTCCCCCTTTCCACCGTCCGCTTGATCGCCGATCACCAATCGTTCTATTCATCCCGCCTGTTTGGGCACCTCTTTGTCCGGCACAACGCAACGCTTTTCCACCTTGACTCAATCGGCATGCAGGCGCCGATGGTCGTCAAGCTGGCGCGGACGGGGGCATTTCCCATAAGCGTCATAAAGACTTCGCCCATAGCCCCGGCCCTTATCCGACGCATGCTGCAACACGGCGCAAAGGTGCTCATCGGCGGCGCCGTTTCGGAAGTCCGCGTGAAGCCGGTGATCGAGCTGCACCTCGACGAAGATAATATGCTTGCCGTCGTGGCGCGCGCCGTCTCTGAAAAAACGGCGTTTTGCCTGAACGCCGCCGGCGAATGGGAGCAGTCGGGAAGCCATGCCTTGCGGGGCGACGCCGGCCCGCTCCTGGAAAACATGGCGGACGCCGCCGCCTTATCCGGCGCCCTTCCCGATAATCATGCGGGGAATAAACCCGGCCCCAGCGCCAACAATGCCATCTGCCTTTTCCCCGTGAAGGCCGATCTGGAGGAGGTGGAGAAGTGGCTTGGCGCATTCATCCCCAACAACGCGAAAGAGGCCTTCATTGCCGGCCAGCCGGGCCGGACATGGAAAGTAAAAACGGCGAACCTTATGGAACTCATACGGCAGTGGGAGGCCCGGCCCCGCAACGCGTCCTACCTCGGCACAAAAGCGTTCAGGGAACTGGTAACCGTCCGTCCCGCCCCCCACATCTCCGTACAGGCGGAACCGAGCGGCATGAACTGGCTGGCCCTTTCGGTGGAATTGGAAGAAGAGTTGAAAAAACTGACACCAGCCGATCTTCTCGCGCGGTTGACGGAGGGGGACGAAGAGCTTGTTTCGCTGCCATCCGGCGTGTACCGGCGCGGCGATTTGGCGGACTACTATAGAAAGCTGGATGCCTTCGCCAGCGCCGGGATCGCCCTCGACGGCAAGCCGCAAAAGATTCACGCCCTGCAGTTTGCCGGGGACAAGGGGCGCGGCTTGCTGGAGATGGCCGGCCACGGGGCGGAGATGGGGGACTTTCCCGAAAAACTCAACGGGCTGATCAAGAGCTTCAAAAAAATTCCCTCCGCCCGTATCGGGGCGGATGCCGCGCGGATTCTGCGCGATTACCAAAAAGAGGGGGTCGACTTCCTCGCGTGGGCGGCGGATACGTTCGGCGGCGCGCTGCTGGCCGATGAAATGGGGCTGGGCAAAACCCTGCAAATGCTCCTCGCCATCACCGCGCTCAAAGCCGGGAAAGAAAACGCCGCGCTTCCGTCGCTCATCATCTGCCCCGCAAGCGTTCAGCACAACTGGCGGCGCGAGGCGGAGCATTTCGTCCCGCATCTCAAGGTGGGTGTGCTGGAATCCGGGAAAGAACGGTATGACATCCTGAAAAAAATGCACGAGTACGACGTGCTGGTGAAAAACTACTCGCTCACGCGGCGCGATCAGGAGATTCTGCGCGGCCAGAAATGGCTCGCCATCTGCGTGGACGAGGCGCAGGCGATAAAGAATCCCGCGGCCGACATCTCGAAGGTGGTGAAAACGCTCGACGCCAAATACCGCTTCGCCCTGACCGGCACGCCGATCGAGAACCGGGTTTCCGACATCTGTTCCATCGTCGATTTCGCCGTGCCGGGCTATCTGCCCGCCTCGATGAACAGCGGCAGGATGTCCGGAGAGGGCGGCGCGCGGGATGCCGCGTTCTTGCGGGCGCGGCTGCGTCCCATCCTTCTCAGGCGGTTGAAATCCGAGGTGGCGGCGGAGCTGCCCCCCCGCATCGAAGAGCGGCTCGACTGCGCCATGACCCCCGCCCAGAAGAAGGTCTACCTCGCGGAAGCGGCCAAGGCGCGCCATCTTTTGGGTACGCTCAAAGGGGGCAAAACGGCCGGGCAGGAAAAGATCATCATGCTGGCCGCCCTCACCCGGCTGCGCCAGATATGCTGCGACCCGGGGCTGATTCAGGCGGAGGAAACCGGCTCCGGCAAGGTGGAGGAATTCATGGGGATCGTCGCGCCGCTGGTGGAATCCGGCAAAAAGGTCTTGGTTTTCTCACAGTTCGTCCGGATGCTCAACAGGCTTGAAGACCGCCTGATGCTGTCGGACATACCGTGCCGGATGCTCACCGGCCAGACCAAGCGCCGCTCCGAGCTGGTGGAGGATTTTGAGAAAGACGCCGAGCCTTCCGTGTTCCTCATCTCGCTCAAGGCGGGCGGCACCGGACTGAACCTTGTCTCCGCGTCGCATGTGGTGCTTTTCGATCCGTGGTGGAATCCCGCCGTCGAGGCGCAGGCAATCGACCGCACCCACCGCATAGGGCAGACTAAAACGGTGCTCGCCTTCCGGCTGGTGACCTTGGGCACCATCGAAGAAAAGATCCTTGAGCTTCAGGAAAAAAAGCGCCGCCTGGTGAAAAACGTCCTTGAAGAGGAATCGTTCAACCGCGGCCTCACGAAAGAAGACTTCGCCTTCCTGCTGGAGGAATAAAACCCCCTTTCAAATACATGCTTGACTAAATGTATCCGCAAGGATACATTGCGGGGAGTGAAAAGCCATAAACGTATATTGCGCGAATTTGTCGATCCAGATGGGCGTAATCGGTTTCGGGAATGGCTTGAAGGTCTTCGCGATATTCGGGCGCAGTACGTAATTGATGCGCGGCTCACCCGTATTGCAAACGGCAATATGGGTGATTGTGAAGCGGTGGGAGAAGGCGTGATGGAATTCAAGATACATTACGGCCCCGGCTACCGGATTTACTTCGGGCAGGAAGGGAAAAACATAGTGATACTTCTGGTTGGCGGCGATAAAAAAAGTCAACGGAGAGATATTGTCTTGGCAAAAACGCTATGGCGTGAATTTCAAGAAGGGTAATCACGGGAGTTGGTCATGAAAAAAGCGAAAATGGTCAGTTATGAAGAAGGGTTGCTGGAACGCCTGCTAGACTCTGAATACGCCACCGGCTACCTTAATGCCGTCCTGGAAGAAGGAGATAACGATGAATTTCTTATCGCCCTTCAACATGTTGCAAAAGCGCATGGGATTGCCAAAGTTGCCCGCCGCGCTCATTTAGGCCGGGAAAGCATGTACAAAGCACTTTCGGGAAAAACCAGCCCCCGCCTTGAGACAGTGAACCGCGTTCTCCATGCGGTGGGATTAAAAATAGCGGTGCTTCCGGGTACATGATTAAGGTTCTTGGTTTTGTCACCAAAAGGGTACGCCGCTTTTTTCCCCCATCCACAACTTTCGTTTATATCTCGCTACAAGTATCATTTTCAATCGTTCAACTTTTAATTCCATAGTCATTTATTTTGCTCCCCACAAACTGAGACAAAAGCAGAAAACAACAAACCCGAATTTCCCTAACGCAATTCATAATAAAGCCGGTCAATCGCCGGTGCGGGGGAGCGAGTCGAGGTAGTTCTGCAGCAGGAGTTGCGCCGCGATTTTGTCGATGACGCCTTTGCGCTTTTCGCGCGAAACGTCGGCGGCTATCAGGTGGCGCTCCGCCTGCACCGTGGTGAACCGTTCGTCCCGCAGGGTGACCGGGCGGCCGGCCGCTTTTTCCAGCGCCACGGCGAACAGTTCGATCTCTTCCTGAAGCGTGCCGGGGGTACCCGTCATCCGCATCGGTTTTCCCATCAGAATTTCCCCCGCATCCAGCTTGTCCGCCAGCGCGACGATCTCCGCGATGTCCTTTTTTTTGTTTTTGCGTTCGATAACGCAGACGCCTTGGGCGGTCAAACCGAGCGGGTCGGATGCCGCCACGCCGATACGTTTCGAGCCGTAATCGAGAGCCATTATTTTCTTGATAGGTTTCTCCATAATTGGGGTTGTTACCCATTGTATAATATATATTGACTTGACAAATTATATTTGCTAACTTACAAAAAGTCTCGATTCCTCAACGCTGGCTATAACTAGCTGATATATTTTGGTTTGGAGGGTTTTCCGTGGGCAATCTGCGCGATCAGATTTTTTACCGGGCGATAAATGACTCCCTCGACCGGCTTCGTAACGAGATGTGTCTTAAGTACAAGCCCAAGAAGGAAAACCGCTTTTTTGTCAATTGGATTACCTACGAACTTGGCGTGGGCCGCCTCACCCCTGAAGGGGTGATGTTCGAAATCAGCTCCAAAATACCGAACGAGTTCCTCCCGGTCAAAGGGGGCAACGCCCGCTATTTCAAAGAAGTCCGCGACATCATGATGAAGGCTTTCAAGAAGCCGCACGATGTGAAAATGGAAAACATCGTCCGTTCGCTCAACATTAACGAGCTCAAAGAGCGGGATTATGTAAAGTGCGCCTATCTCTTCAAAAACGAAGAGCTCTACACCGAAGAGGATATTGATAAAATCATCAGGGCGGTCAACGCCGGCAAGATGGAGCTTCCCGACACGCCGGGGATCACCACGCTGGGGGGCAAGGCGGTTATTTACCGGATGCAGGAAAGCATCTATGGCGCGGCGGTCCGGTTGGTGGCGGAATTCATCAAGGCGAACAACATGGCGATCAAGAAGTTCGCCGAAATGGCCAAAACGATGAAGGCGGCGGCGAAAAAACCGGCGGCGAAGAAGGCCGCTAAGAAAGCGCCCGCCAAAAAGGCTCCGGCGAAAAAGGCGCCTCCAAAAGCTAAAGCAGCAAAGAAAGGCGCCAGGAAAAAATGAACCGCACCCCCGAAGAGATAGCGCAGGTATACGAAGAACTCGCCGGCCGGCTGGACCGGCTCCGGGGGTTCCTTTGATCTTGACCGCAAGCTCAAGCAGATAGCCCAGCTCGAGGCGCAGTCCACCGTACCGGATTTCTGGAGCGACCAGCAAAACGCCAAAAAAGTCCTGAAGGAAAAGGCGCAACTGGAGCAGATCGTCGCCCAGTTCGAAAAAGTGCGCAAGGATATCACCGGCGCGCGGGAATTCTTCGAGCTTGCCCGCATCGAAGGGGATCAGGCGGTGATGGCCGACGGGGAGAAAGAGCTTGATGCGCTCGAACAGGCCATGACCTCCATAGAGCTGAAGCTCATCCTGACCGGCAACTACGACCGCGGCAACTGCATCATGGAAATCCACTCCGGCGCGGGGGGCACCGAAAGCCAGGACTGGGCCCAGATGCTGATGCGGATGTACCTCCGCTTCGCCGAGAAAAACGGCTTCAAAACCAGCATCATCGACTTGCAGGAGGGGGAAGAAGCCGGCGTCAAGAGCGCCACCATCGAGATCAGCGGGGAGTACGCCTACGGCTACCTGAAGGCGGAAAACGGCGTCCACCGGCTGGTCCGCATCTCCCCGTTCGACGCCAACAAGCGCCGCCACACCTCGTTCTCGTCCGTCTTCGTGCTGCCGGAAATCGAGGACAGCGTGGAAGTCGACATCAACGAGGCCGACCTGCGGGTGGATACCTTCCGCTCGTCCGGCGCGGGCGGCCAGCACGTCAACAAGACCGATTCCGCCATCCGCATCACCCACATGCCCACCGGCATCGTGGTGTCGTCCCAAACCCAGCGTTCGCAGCACAAAAACCGCGAGACCGCCATGAAGGTGCTCCGCGCCCGCCTGTACGAACTGGAACGGCGGAAAAAGCAGGCCGAGATCGACCACCTCTCGATGGACAAGAAAGACATCGGGTGGGGAAGCCAGATACGCTCCTACGTGCTGGCTCCGTACCGCATGGTGAAAGACCTCCGTACGCGCCTTTCCAGCGGCAACACCGACGCGATACTGGACGGCGACATTATGCCGTTCATCGAGGCGTATCTCACCAAGCCGGCCTCCGCCACCGTTCCGGCCGGCGATGAAGATTTGGAGTAATCCGCGTCTCCGCCGGCAAGGCATCTCTCGAAGGGGGATATTCCGGGGGAAAGCCCTTCGCCCGCATTGTACGGCCGCCGTCAAGTAGATTATTTACAGGGGGGCCGCCGGTTAAGTTAAAATGGCGGGTTAAGGGTGCCGATAAAAGACCGTAAACCGTAAACCGGCGGGATGATGGGAAAAATTTATATTGTTGAAGACGCCTACACCGCGAAGGTGGGCCTTGCCGCGCTGTATCAAAAAGCGGGGCACGAGGTGGTCACCGGCGGGGCGGACCTCGCGGCGATCGCGGCGGCCAAGCCGGGAATCGTCGTCACCGATATCGACGCGAAGAACGCAAACCCCATGCATTTCCTGGAAGAGCTTAAAAGCAACCCCGCCCTCAAGGGGGTGGAGATTTTCGTGTATACCGAAAATATCGACGTGTCGCTGGAGGTGAAGCTGCGCAAGCTCAAGCTCTCCAGCTACTTCACCAAGGACGGCAACACCGAATTCATCGTCAACAGCGCCAAGACCGTTTTCAACCCGGTGGTGGAAGAGGAAATCCGCGAGGATATGTTTATGGATCAGGCGCCGGCCCCCCGCGCCGCCGCGCCCGCCGCCGCCCCCGCCGCGACGCCGGAGGAGATGGATACCGACAGCTTCAAGAAGATGTTCGCCGATTTTTCCGAGAAGGTGCATGAGCATTTGGGGGAGAACGACGGCGAGACGATCTACAACCTCGGCGTGAGCTACATGGACATGGGGTTGCACGAACAGGCGCTGGCCGAATTCGAACGGGCGGCCAAGGATCCGAACTTCCGGGTGGAAGCCCTGAGCATGGCGGGCACCTGCCTGCGCCACCTCAAAAAGCACAAGGAGGCCATCGAGCGGTTCAAGGCGGGCGCGCAGTCCACGCAGGACCCGGCCGAGATAATGGGTTTCCGCTATGAAATTGGTGTAACATTGCAGGAAATGGGTATGCTCAAGGAAGCCTTCAATTTTTTGGGGGCGGTCTACAAGACCGACAAAACCTACCGCGACGCGGCGGCCCGCCTGGTGGCCATCAACAACACGCTTAAGGCGGCGCAGAAATAATGGTTTCGTTCAATTACGCCGCGCGCGAAGTGACGGCGAAAATCGTCTATTACGGCCCGGGACTCTGCGGCAAAACCACCAACCTGGAAGAACTCCACAAAAAAATGAACCCGACCACGCGCGGCAAAATGGTCTCGCTGGCCACCGATACCGACCGCACGCTGTTTTTCGATCTGCTCCCGGTGGACCTCGGCACCATCAGCGGATTCCGCACCAAGCTGCAGCTTTTCACCGTGCCGGGCCAGACCTACTACAACAACACCCGCAAGCTGGTGCTCAAGGGGGCCGACGGCGTGGTTTTCGTCGCCGATTCTCAGGCGGCGCAGATGCAGGCGAATATCGAGAGCTACCAGAACCTTGCCGAAAACCTCAAGGAAAACGGGCTGGATATCAACACCCTCCCGATGGTGATCCAGTGGAACAAGACGGATCTGCCGGAGCTGGCCCCGGTTGAGGAACTGGAGGCGAAGGTCAACCCGCGCAAAGTCCCCACGCAAAAGGCGGTCGCCTTCCGCGGCGACGGGGTGCTGGAGACGTTCAAGCTGATCTCGCGCGAGGTCATGAAAGCGCTTCAGACGAAGGTGGGCGGGCAGGGCGCCGCCGCCGCGCCGATGAAAGAGAAAAAAGTGGAGCGGGCCGACGCCGCGCCGCTGAAGGTGCAGACCGAGCAGCATTATCAGGGGTCGGCCAGCGCCGAGCAGGTGAAGGCCGAGGCGTCGCTGGAGGCGCACGGCATCGAAGGGGGCAAGCGCCAGGTGGAAGAGTTGGGCAAGCTGGCCGAAAAACTGCGCGCCGGCGGCGACGAAGAGGCCGCCAACCTGGTGGGCGAATTGCGCAAGAGCGTGGCGGGGCTGATCGAAGACCAGCGCCGCGTGGAATTCCGGTATCAAACGATGATGCGCCAGATCAACAAACTGGTGAAAGTGATGGACGCCAAAAAATAGCCTGCGGCCCTTTCCCTCTCTGTCATTCCCGCGAATGCGGGAACCCAGAAATAATATCAAAGCTTCCCCCATCGGCCCAAAGGGCCAATCAAACCTTCTTGGCGCTGAAGCACCGGTTATGTACATGCTTGTATCTGAGAGCCTGTACCCACCAAGAAGAGCTTGCCCCCGGTGGGGGGCAACGGCAGACAAGATTGTCTACCCTGCCAAAGCAAAGGGGGGCGATGCCGGGCAGGTCGCACATTCCCGGGACATTGGCGCGAACGCGCCAAAAGATTTCTGCCCTACCGGAAACAATGGGCGACAGGAGGGGCGGGATTCAGTTGACCAGCGCTTCCGGGTGGCGGGCCGCAATCCGGAGCAATGCGGCGGCTGGTCCGGCGGGTTTTCTCCGCCCCTGTTCCCACTCCTGAAGGGTGCGGACGCTCACCCCCATAAGGCTGGCGAATGCCGATTGCGACAGCGCCATCCCTCCGCGCACCGCCGCGATTTTTTCCGGGGTAAAGACGACGTACCGTTTGCCGCCCCCCGCCTTGATCTCGCGGATACCCTCAAGTATCTCGTTGGCGATATTCCGTTTTTTCTTCATCGTTCCAACTCCCCCGCCTCGGGGTTTTTCAACAATTCAAGCTGAAGGGCGCTTACCTCTTCGTCCGAACAGGTGCTCCGTAACGTATTTGGTAAACCGGCTGGTTTCCACAAACTGAATCATTTCCCCTTCAGGGGAACCTCCGGCGCGGGAAGCCGATCCGATTCCGCGCCTTTTCTTCACCCCCCGACTATACGTCAACGCCGTATATGCGTCAAGGGGTAAATACTTGGGTGTTGCCTTGCCGCATTTGGTTGGGAGTAAAGATGCCGCACTTCCGGATTAGGGTGGACGGGCGGCGGCAAATAGGATAGCTTTTTAGCGGGATGAAGCAGTTTTTTAAGCGGAAAAAGTACCGGACGCACGAGGGGCAATTCGAGCGGAAGCTGGGGTTGATGGACCTCACCGCGCTGGGCATCGGCGCGATCATCGGCGGCGGCATCTTTGTCATCATCGGCCCGGCGGCCGCCACCAAGGCGGGACCCGGCATCATCGTTTCATTCCTGCTCGGCGCGGTCACCATCGGCATCAGCGCGCTGGTCTACGCCGAGCTGTCGTCGGCCTACCCGATCTCCGGTTCCGCCTACAGCTACACCTACGTCACGCTGGGGGAGGGAATTGCATGGATCGTGGCGTGGGAACTCCTGCTCGAATACGGCATCGCCACGGCGGCGGTGGCCACCGGCTGGTCAGGTTACTTCCGCCGCTTCATAGAGGAAAACCTGCTCATCGTCATTCCCAAAGAGTTCAGCGGCCCGTTCAATCCCGCCGCCGGAACTTACATAGACATCTGCGCCTTCACGGCGGTTATCGCCATTTTCGCGCTGCTCACCTTCGGCATCCGGGCAAGCGCGACGGTCAACAAGTTCATCGTGGCGTTGAAGCTGGTGGTGCTGGGAATATTCATCGTCTTCGCCGTGCCGCACATAAACTGGGCCAATCTCCACCCGTTCCTGCCGTTCGGCTGGGATGGCGTCTGGAAAGCCTCCTCGCTGATAATCTTCGCCTATCTCGGCTTCGACGCGGTATCGACCGTGGCGGAAGAAACAAAAAACCCCATGAAGACGGTGCCGTGGGGACTGGTGCTCTCGCTGGGAGTGAGCACGCTGCTCTACATCGCCGTCAGCGTCACCCTCGTCTCGATGGTGCCGTACGACAAGCTCAACGTGCCGGACGCGCTGGCCTACGCCATGTTTCAGGTGAACGAGCCGGCGGCGGGAACCATGATCGCGCTGGGCGCGGTGCTCACCATCACCAGCGTGATGATGGTGATGGGGCTGGGCTTCACCCGCATCGTCTACGCGCTGGCCCGCGACGGCCTGCTCTTCAAGCAGCTCGAGGCGGTGCATCCGAAATTCAAAACCCCTTACAAGGCGACCATCCTGGGGGGCGCGCTGCTGGCGGTCATGGCGGGGCTGGTGCCGCTCGGCATCCTGGCGGAGCTGGTGAATATCGGCACGCTCTTCGCCTACTTCATGGTGGGGATCGCCGTCATGCTGGTGCGCCGCCGCGGCGAGGTGAAGCCGCTGTTCCGCGTGCCGATGGCGTGGCTGTTGCTGCCGCTGAATTTGGGACTGCTGCTTTTCATCATGGCCGGGCTGCCGCCGCAAACGTGGCTCCGCTTCATCGTCTGGTCCTCCATCGGGCTGCTCATCTACCTCTTCTATGGACGCCGCCACAGCCGCATCCACCACGACGAGCCGCCCCCCATCGATATCAGGGGGTAAAAACGCCGCGTCCGCCTCGCGGGCAACGCATTCGCCCATATTGACTCTTCCCGATACGGGGTGCTATCGTTACCCCCATGCAAAAAACAAAAACGGCCATCACCTTGTGCGCCGCGGCTTTCATGCTCGCCTCGTGCGGCACTATTTTCCCCGATAAGCTTTGGTATCCGGTCGATTCGGACGACCCCAAAAAGAAAGAGCAAAAAGCGGAGGCCCCCAAGCCCGCGCCGGCGGCGGAACAGCCGAAGCAGGCGCCCCAGATAGAAGAACAGGGCGCGCCGCCGGAAGAAGGGGATGCCGTGGTGTTCGGCGAAGCGCCGAAAGCGAAGGGCCAGCCCTCCGATACGGCCCCCGCGGCAAAACCGGCCGAGACCGGCTCCTCCCCGTCTTCATCCGGAACCAAAGTGCCGATGCCGGAGAAACCGGAACAACTGGCCAACCCGTTGGCGATGATAATGCCCGCGCCGGATCAAAAAACAGTCCCGCCCCCGCCGGTGGAGGCGCGGGAGAACCCGCTTGGGGTCAACGCGCTGGCCCGCACGTTCGGCGCGTCGTATGACCAGGCCTGGGAAAAAACGATTGAAGTGATGCTCGCCACGCCGCTCATCGTCATAGACAAAAGCAGCGGCGTTATCATTACCGAATGGATGGTTCAGCAACGGGCCGGCGGCGGTATAGGCGCCGGGCTTTTCAGCGACGGCCAGCGGACGATCCGCTACAAGTACGCCGTCAAGCTCTACGACCGCGGCGGCAACACCGAAGTGGTGGTCATTCCTTACACCCAGTACACGGAAGGGCGGCAATGGCTCGACGGCAAGCCGCGCCGGATGATCAGCGAACATTTAATGCGTCTTATCGTGGCGAAGATGGAAGGCAAGTAACATGCCGATCTATGAATTCAAATGCAAAAAATGCGATCACAAATTTGAACAGCTGCGGCTTTCCAGCGCCGGCTTTAAGGATGTCGCGTGTCCCAAATGCGGCGGCAAACAGGTCACAAAGGAAATGAGCTCGTTCGCCGCATCAGTGCCCGCTTCCTCCGCGCCCCCGTGCGGCGGCTCCCCCAAGGGCGGTTGCGGCGGCGGCATGTGCGGCATGAATTGAAAGGGATCGGGAAAGCAATGGGCGAAAAACGGCTGTTTCGGGGAACATTGGCGCGCGCCTTGGCGGCCGTGCTGGTCGGCGCCGCCGCGTTGGCCGGCGCGGGATGCAAGACAACGGGAAACGCCGCGGCCCAAAAACCCGCGGAAAACGAGCTTGCCGCGCGGATTAAAAAAATAACCTACACGGCCGAAAACAATCAATCCATCGTAAAGGTTTACGGTTCGCGCAAATTCGAGTACACCGCCTACAAACTGGCCGACCCGCTGCGGTTGGCGGTGGAAATCCCCGGCGCGGCGCTTGATTTCGAGCCGCGCCGCATCGCCGTCGACGGCAAGATCATATCCAACATGACGGTTGTCCGCTTTCCGAAAGTCAATTCGGTGCGCCTGGAACTGGAGCTTCTTTCCGATGCGCCGTTCAAGCTGACGCAGAAACCGGATTACCTCGAAGTGCAGCTTTCCGAGGGGGCCGCCGCCGCGCCGCCGCGCGTGGCGCCGCCTTCATCCCCCGCGGCGGCGGACAAGGGGGCGGGCGATCTCGAATTGCTCCGGACCGAAAACGAAAATCTCCGCGCCGAAAGCCTGGCCATCCGCAAAGAAACCATCCGGCTGGAAGAGGAAAACCAGCGGCTGAAAAAAGAACTGGGAGAATCCGCCAAGCAGATGGAGGAGGCCAACGCCCTCTCCCGCTCGCTGCAGGCGCGCGTCACCTTCATGGAAGAACAGGTGAGCGGTCTCCAGGCGAAAGTCGGCAACGCCGCGGACGGATCGCCGTCCGGCGGCTCTTCGATTGCCTTGGGCGCGCCGTCGGCCGTGGCGGTTCCCGTGCCGTTGCCGGCGCCCATAGCGGCTCCCGCCGCGGCGGCCCACAAACCGGACGACGAACAGGCGAAGATGGCGGTCAACCAAACCGTGGCCGCCTGGCTGGGCGCGTGGCGGAACAAGAATATCGGCAAATACGCATCGTTTTACGCCCCGGAATTCCGCGCGCAGGACATGGAACGGGATGCGTGGATCGCCGATAAAAAAGCGAAATTCTCCTCCAGCCGGAAATTCAGCATCGCCGCCGACAACGTGAAAATCGGCATAGGGCCGGATGGCGGCGCCACCGTGGTATTTGAGCAGACCTACAAGACCGGCGCCTACAAAGACCGCGGCCTCAAGCAGCTGCGGCTCCGGAATCAGGACGGCAATTGGCTGATCGTTTCCGAGGAGTGGAGTCCCCTCTGACCCCCGCGCCAGCGGCCCCGCCATGCCGCCGGACGGGGCTTTTTCATTCCGCGGAATAACCACCCTCCCGAACTCCCCGCGAATTTGGTAAAATAAAAAGATATGGATTTGCGAGGACGTTTCGACCGCTGGGTATTCATCACCGAAACCCGGCTCAAGGTGGCCTACCACAACTATGTGGCGGAGCGCGCTTTTGCCCCGCGCAGGGGAAGCATCGCGCCGCCGTTTCCCTTTTCCCCGCAACTGGCCGCGGGCGCCGCCGCCCTCATGTTGCTGACGGCGGGCGGCGCCGCGTTCATCGGCCGGACGCCGTCCGTGACGGCGATGCCAAGCATTGCCATGCCGGTCATCTCGAACGCCAACTTCCCGGAACCGAAGGCCCCGGCCATCCCGGTGCCCCTCCCGGCTCCGCCGGACTTCGCCATCGCGGTGGACAAGGCGAATAAGCTGCTGCTGGTGCTCAAGGACGAAGGGGACCATTACACCGTCATCCGCCAATTCGACATATCCCTGGGCAGGATCGTCGGCACCAAAGAACGCGAGGGGGATATGCGGACACCGGTCGGTTTCTACCGGATCACCGAGGTCAAGGACGGCAGGCTCTTGCCCAAAATCTACGGCCCGCGGGTATTCGTGACCAACTACCCCAATTCGTTCGATGTGGCGCGGGGACGCACCGGCGGCGGCATCTGGCTGCACGGCAGCGGCCAGGGCAAACGAACCCCCGACACCCACGGTTGCGTGGTGCTGGACGACGACAACGTAAAAAACCTCGAACAGTGGGTTCGGGTGAATACCCCCGTGGCGATATTCCCCGATTCATTCCATCTGCCGGTGCAGGGAGGACGGCTGGATAAAAAATTCCTTTCGATGGAGTTTTTCTACGGCGACGAGGCCGCCCCCTCCGCCGCCGGCTAGCCGTTTTGTTCATGATGGCGTTGTCATCCTGAGCAGAGCGAAGAATCCCTTTCTGGAAAGAGTTCCTTCGGTCGCCAACGCTTCCTCAGGATGACAGGGGTTAATGCGTTGGCAGGTTGGCCAGCTCGATCCGGTTTTCCAAATCCTCACCGAGAAACCGGCTGCCGACCGTCTTGGCCCGCTCCGGGGAATCGGTGAAATAAAAACGGCGCTCACCGCCGCGGGAACCCCGCTCAAGCCCGCTTTCGCGCAGCATCTCCCGCAGTTTTACCGCTATGGCGCTGGCCGAATTCACCAGCGTAACGGCGGGGCCGCAGGTTTTCCCTATCACCCCTTCCAGCAGCGGGTAGTGGGTGCAGCCGAGAATCAGCGTATCCACCGCCCCCCGCTGAAACGGCTCCAGGTAAATCTTCGCCACCTCTTCGGCCACATGGTTATCCGTCCACCCCTCTTCGGCCAGCGGCACGAAAAGCGGACACGGCTGGCTGATCACATGGGCCGCCCCCCCGGCGCGCAGCAGCGTTTCGTATTGTCCCGACTGCACGGTCGCATAGGTGCCGATAACGCCGATGGCGCCGCTTTGGGTGCGGCGGAGCGCCTCTTCCACCCCCGCCTCGATCACGCCGAGAATCGGCAGGGGAAATTCGGCGCGCAACGGCGCCATGCTGGTGGCGGAGGCGGAGTTGCAGGCGACAACCACGGCCTTCACGTTTTTGGCGAGGAGAAAGCGGGTGTTTTCTATGGAGTAGCGGATTACCGTTTCGGCGCTCTTGGCGCCGTAGGGAACGCGCGCGGTGTCCCCCAGATAGATGAGGTCTTCGTTGGGCAGAAGGCGGGCCACCTCGTGCAGCACGGTGAGGCCGCCGATGCCCGAATCGAAAATGCCGACGGGACGTTTATCCATGCTATTCCCGCCGGTAGTCCGCCAGCGTCTCGCAGCCGGCGCGGGTGATCGGACGCTCGATGTCAAGGTGTCCCGCCAGCGTTTTAACCTCTTTTCCCTCCACCAATATCGTCACCGAATCGGCGTTGAAATTCGCCATGACGGTCTTGCAGATCGACGCAACGGTGAGAATTTCGGCGGTGATGCCGCCCGGATGGCCGGCGGCCATGTTCATGTCGAAATCAAGATACAGGCTCCGGTCCACCCCGGTGAAGACCCGCCGCAGCGTGGCGGTTTTCGGCATGGTGGGGGCCAGCGGCGCGGCGGCGGGACCGGCGATGAGGCGGTCCACCGCCGCTTTGACGCGGTTTTCCAAAAGATCGCCGAGGGGAATTTGGGCCGTTTCGGGGGCAAGAAGCCCGGCATTTTCAAAGTAGAGCGAAACGGTCATCAGCAGCGGCCCCCCGGCGGGCTGCTGGGCGGGGGCGGCCGCGGGGGGCGGAGAAGGCAACGGCATCACCGTTTCTGCGCGCGCCGAGGGCGCCGTTGCGGCGAGGAACAGCAGGAGCGCGATTTTTTTCATCGTTTTTTCTCAAATTCGGCGACGGCGTCATACAGCGCTTGCGCGGCGCGCGCATAAAAATCGGGCGCGGCGGCCGGCCCGTCCGGCGGCGCGATCTCAATCGCGGCGGCCGGCATATCGATGCCGTGGAATATGTAGAGCGGGGCGGCCGCGGCGAAGACCCGCGCATCCGGGTAGACGGACTGGAGCGCCGCTTTCAGTTTTTCGCCCAAGAACCGGTTATTTCCCGAAAAATTACGCGGGGCGGAACGCCACGATCGCGCCGGCGCGTCGCCCGGATTGGGGATAAAAATCCCCAGTCCGCGCGTCTGCCCGGTTCCCGCCGGCACGGCATGGATCGCCAGATAGAGGTCTCCCCCCGCCTGATTGGCGGCGGCGGCTTTTTCCCGCTGGCGCGGCTCTTTGTCGGCCGCCGAGACGATCAGCACCGTGACGGCCTGCCCGTTCTCCCGCTCGACGATCTCTTTGAGCGCGGCGGTTATTTTGAGGCAAAATTCTTTTTCCGCCGCCGCGCCGGGGCGGATCAGCCCCTCCTCCGGCTCGTGTCCGGCGTCCAACGCCACCACGCGCGTGGCGGTCAGCGGCAGGGCGCGGGCGGTCTGTGGCATGAGGGCGAGGAGCGCGGCAAAAACCCAAAAACGCATTCGGCCATTATAGCGGAAGGGACGGCTGAATAAACATCCGCCAATCCGGTAAGGTATAATTGTAAAAGTGGACAACAGAAAAATAGTGTTCCGGGCGGACGGGTCGAAAGAAATCGGCTTCGGGCACCTGGTTCGCTCCGCCGTGCTGGCCGCCGCCTACCGCGAAAAAGGGTTTGAGCCGCTTTTCATCACCGCCGCCGCCGACGAGGCGGTGGAAAAATTTTTCGCCGCGCGCGGTATCCCGTTCGTAATAACTCCGGTTTCGTCCGGCATCGAGGCGGCGCGGTTCCATCTCGACACCATGCGACAGTCCGGCGCGTGCGCCACCGTGCTGGACAGCTACGCGCTGGACGACGCCTTCCGCCGCGCATTGAAACAGGGGAGGACGCTCATCATAGCCGTGGACGACCTCTACACTCATTATTCACACGCCGACATCGTGATAAACCACAACCCCTCCGCCAACGCCGCGCGCTATGGGGGGTTCGCGGGACTGAAACTTGTCGGCCCCCGCTATGCGCTCATCGATCCGCGCCTGGGCGCCGTTCGCGCCGCAAAAAAACCGGAGCATCCATACCTCCTCGTCATGCTGGGGGGAACGGATAACCTCGGCCAGATGGGGCGCGTGCTCAAAGCGCTGGACACGGTGGAGGGGGAGTTCGCCATCACCGCCGTCGGCGGCAACTATAACGGCTCGGCGGAGGCGCTGAAGCTTCGGCACCGCAACCGGCTTCTTTCGTTCACCAACGATGTGCCGGAACTGATGGCCTCGTGCGACGCGGCGATCAGCGCGGGCGGCGTCACCTGCATGGAGCTGGCGGCGCTGGGCAAGCCGTTCATGGTGCTGGTGACCGACCGGCATCAGGCCGATAACGCCGCGGCTTACGAGGCGAAAGGCTGCGCCCGCCGCGCCGGCAATGCGTGGGAACTGTCGGACGGCGAACTGACCGCCGCGATAGCCTCGTTCGTCGCGCACAAGGAACAGTGGCCCGCGATGGGGGATGCCGGGCGGATGCTGGTGAACCCGCGCGGCGTGCACGAAGTGGTGGCCGCCACCGCCCTCGCCATGACCTCCTGCTGAAAAAACGGGTTACGCTTCGCGCTTGATGGCGCACCCGACCGGCGGAGCGGTCTTCACCGCCACGTCGCGGTCATGCAGCACATCCTCTATCGCATCGCGCAGCGGCTGACGCTTCACGCGGCGCTCGCTCTGCCAGCAGTCGTCTATCTTCCCGGCGTACCGGACGGCGCCGGCGGCATCCACCACAAACGCTTCGGGTATTGTGCCCGCCTCGTAGGCGCCCGCCACCGCGCCATCCTTGTCGCGCAGATAGGGAAACGGGTATCCCGCGGCGGCTGCCCGCTTTTTCATGTTTTCCAGCGAGTCTTCGGGGTGGGCAGCTTCACTATCGGAATTGATGAGAACGAATGCCACCCCTTTGGGCGCATACCGTTGCGCCATCTTCTTGATTCGCTCCTCGTAGGAACTGACGTAGGGGCAGTGATTGCACCAGAAAAGAATCACCGCCGCGCGGCGGCCCTCCAGTATCCCCCCAAGGGTGTGGTTCTTGCCGTCCACCCCGGGCAAATCGAATCCGGGAGCCTGTATCCCAACCCGTATTGCTTCTTTCATAAACGCACCGGTAATACATTGGTTTAAAAAGCGAAGCCCCTATACCCCTTTGAGACTTATTGTACCATTGAGCAGAGCGGTTTTACAGCTATTGCGGATATTTTCCCGGAAAAAACCGATTTATGATTGAAAAATAACGGTTTTTGCGCCGAGCCGGTACATATTCGATTTACAATCGTGTCATCAAACTGTATTATAATGCTTCTTACGATTAACAGTTTGAAAATGGTAAACATGAGCGGTTGGGCGTTTAAACGGCCAACCCGTTTTCAGGAGGGCGTATGCCGGAGATTGTCGCCGATTTGCATCTGCATTCGACTTTCTCCGACGGCCTGAATACGCCCGAAGAACTGGCGCAACTGGTCATCGCCAAAGGGCTCAAGGCCTTTTCCATCACCGATCACGACTCCATCAAGGGACTCGAACAGGCCAAAACCGACAAGGCGACCCTCATCCCCGGCATCGAGCTGACCTCGACCCTTGACGGGAAAGAAGTGCATGTGCTCGGTTATTACATCAACCCCGGGTACGCCCCGCTGCTGGAAACGCTGAACAACATCGCCGTGCGGCGCGAAAAGCGGCTGCTGGACATCGTGGACAAACTCAACGCCGCCGGCAAGGTGCGGCTGGACAAGGACGAACTGACCGAATCGCTGGAGAGCCGCTCCTACAACCGGCTGAACCTGGCCCGCTTCATGGTGAAAAAGGGACTCACCCCGAACGTCGAACGCGCCTTCAACCTCTATATCGGCGACGGCGCGGCGGCCTACGAGGCGGTGAATTTCTTTTCGCCGACGGCGGCCATACGGCTGATCCACAAGGCGGGAGGCATCGCCTTCCTCGCCCACCCCTATTCCAACAACACCTCCGCGCTGATACCGGAACTGGTGGAATGCGGGCTGAACGGCATCGAGGCGTTCCATCCGTCGCACACTGCGGCAAGCGTGGAAAAATGCCTTGATTGGGCAAAGCGTTTCAAAATCGGCCTCTGCGGGGGAAGCGACTACCACGGCAACGCCAACTCGCCCCGCAAAATCCTGGCCGCCGGCCTCACCGGCGAGCGGCTGGTGGAATTCATGGCTCTCAATCCGCTGCGCGACTTCGTCGCCGCGTAACTCATTTTTGGGAAGGAACAGAACTGAATGAAAGTGAAAAAAGAGGTTGTCCGCTATCTCTCGAAAAGGATAGTTGACCGTCTGACCGAAAAGCAGGCAATCGAATTCGATTGCGACGTGGAATCGGTCGTCGACATCGTGGAAGGGGCCATCGTGAACGACTTGGCCGTGGAAGACCGCCTGAACGACGAAGTGAAGGCGATCCTGGCCGAACAGGAAGGCTCCCTGGGCGAAAACAATATCAACTACCGCAAAATGTTCCAGATGGTGAAAAACAAGCTGGCGCGTGAAAGGGGGCTGATACTGTGAGACTTTCAAGGGAAAAGATCAACCACCTTTCGCAGATGATCCTCAAGGCGTTGCTGGCCGACGACCGGGTGGAATATTTTCTGGAAGATAACGAAGTGCGGCTGGAAATCGTGCGGGTGATGCAGGACGAAGTGAAAATCGAGGACGACATCGACCACGCCGTCCGCAAAACCATCGGCTCCTATGGCCGCGACATCCGCGAGGGAAGCGCCGAGTGGGACGTGGTGTATCAGCGCCACTACGCCGAGGAATTCAAGAAGCGGCGCGGCATCAATCTCTGACGGCGGAACAGACGTTTACGCGCCGGCGGCTGGCAACAGCCGCCGGTTTTTTATTCATACGGAATTGATGGGCGGCTTCGTTGACGCCGCACGGCGGCTGTGATACCTTCCCTTCCGTGCTTTCGGCAGAGCCGGTGTAGCTCAGGGGTAGAGCAACTGATTCGTAATCAGTAGGCCCGGGGTTCAATTCCCCGCACCGGCTCCATTTTTTCTCCGATCAACAGCCCATCGGTAGCGCTGACAATTCCCTTTGCCATCGCGGGGAATTGAAAGCGAACACGCGGCGCGACTGATGAGGGAGCGCATTTCGGCCATGGATGGCCGAAATAGCGTGTGAAGCGGGCCTCCGCAGGAGCCAACGTGATGTTGGCGACGCAGGAGGCATTCCACTAATTACAGCAGATTCAACCTTCTTCATTTTTTCCACGCCCGGCACCGGACGGTTAACCGCTTTGACTTTTTGCCCTTCTTGCCCGATAGTGGATCGGAGTGGAGAACATACATGAATAAAAACAATTTCTCCGCTTCACTTTTTGGCGTGGCGTTTATGGCCGCGCTCCTGCTTTGCGCTCCTTCCGTCCATGCGACAAAGCAGACCATACAGCGGATAATCTCCAAAGACTGGTTCAATAAAGGCTACGGCTTTCAGATGGCGGAGAAGCACCAGGAAGCCATAGAAGCCTATTCCAAGGCAATAGAGGTAAACCCGAAATTTGCGGCGGCCTACTGCGGACGCGGACTCTCTTACGACGGCACCGGCGACCATCTTCGGGCGATTGAGGATTACAACAAAGCATTGAAACTTAACCCGAAGTTTGCGGCGGCCTACTACTATCGCGGAAAGTCTTACGCCACACTTGACGACAACACGCGGGCGATTAAGGATTTCAAGACCGCCGCCCGGCTTGGCGAGCAAAACGCGCGGAAGTTCCTTAAATCCGAAAACATCCCGTGGTAACCGGAAAAATACCGCGACAGGGTTGTGGGAATATCCCGGTATGCGGTTACAGCCGAAAAACCCGCCTCAATGAATGTTAAAACCTTGCGGTTGCGCCGACAGGCGCAAGAAGACCGCGGCCTTTCAGGGCCGCGCAACAGGTTGCTGTACCGCGGAGGGGAGGGGATTTTATCTACCAAGCAGTTCTTCAAAATAGCTTGCGGCTTCCGGGCCGTCCCACGCCACCGCGCCGGATACTTTCGCCACGGCGATCCCTTTTTTATCCAGAATGTAGCTCACCGGCAGTTCGCTTAAACCGAGGCGGGCCATCACGCCGGTTTCTTCCTCGATCAGCACGGGAAAACGCGCGGCGGTCTTTTCGGCGAATTTTTCCGCCTTCGCCGGGCCGCCGTCATGCACGAGAACGGCAACGACGGCAAGCCCCTTGCCGCGGTATGCGGCGTACAGCCGGTTGAGCGCCGGCATCTCGGCGTAGCACGCCACGCACCAGGTGGATGCGAAATTGAGCAGCAACACTTTTCCGGAAAAATCGGCCAGCGATACCGGCGCGCCGCCGGGTGTTTTCAGCTTCATCCC
Source organism: Nitrospinota bacterium (assembly GCA_016217735.1). Classification (NCBI taxonomy): domain Bacteria; kingdom Pseudomonadati; phylum Nitrospinota; species Nitrospinota bacterium. The sequence goes on along the minus strand of JACRGQ010000004.1, from coordinate 4,511 downwards.
GGAGAAATCGGCCGGCCCCGGCGGTTCGGCCTTGAACGGCGGCAGGTTTTCCGCGGCGGCAAACGGCGCGCAAAGCAGCGTCAGCAGCGCAACCGCCGCAAAAAATATCCTTTTGACCATCTCCGCCATCTTAACGCTATTTGGATGTCGTATACATGGCAATGATCCCGATCCCCATTTCTTTCCCCTCCTTTGTAAGGAGGGGATCAAGGGGAGGTTTTTCAACCCCTCCTGTATCCTCCCCTTGAAAAGGGGAGGATATTTATTTCCGAATTACTCTATGTATGGATCGTTATCAATGCTTACCGGCGCGCGTTGTTGCGCAAAAACTCCCGTATCGCCTTCACCTCGTCATCCGGCAATTGCGGCATCCCTTTTTGCTCGATCCGTTTTTGCATGACTTTGAGAATGGAATCCCACTGTTGCGGTTTCAGCATCGCCGGGTCGGGCAATTGGTGGCAAAGGGCGCAGCGCGCTTCAAAGAACGCGGCCCCTTCGTCCGCCGTTTCGGCGAAAGCGGCGGCGCCGAGCGCGGCGAAAAATACGGCGGTCAAAAGCGTCCTTCTCATAACGCCCCCAGCGCAGCGAGCAGCGAGGCGCCGTCTTTGTAGTCTTCGTTCATGCGTATGACGCCGGTTTTATCGATCACCACGGTGGTGCCCATTGTGGCGTGATAGGCGTTCATCACCGTCTGCCCGACATCCGCCGCCACAATAAACGGGGAGCTTCCATAACCGGCGGAGCTTTGCGCGGCGGCGGCCCCCGCCACGCTCCCGGACAAATAGTCCACGGCGATATACGCCACGTTCGGGTATTGCACCATTGCTTTTGACTGCATATGCTGCATATGCGCGTCGCAGATGGGGCACCACATGGTGAAGTAGAGCACAACGTGCTTTCCCGCCGCGTTCAACGCGGCCAGCGAAACGGCGCCCCCGTTGGTATCGCCCATCGTGAAAGCGGGCGCGGTTTGGCTGGTTGCATTGCCGGCGCCGCCGGTTGCCGCCGCGCGCTTGTCCTCGCCGGACGGGAGCAGGTTGTTGCCGCACGCGGCAAGCATCAATACCAGCATGAGCAGGGAGGAAAAAAATATCCGCTTACCGGAAAACATGGCTCACCCCCATCGTGATTACGTCGGTCGCCGGGAAATTGCTTCCCATGCCGTCCCACCCCAGCGCGTGGCTCCAGGTGAATTTCAATACCCAATCGCGGTCCATCGATGCCCACGCCGCCGTGCCGCTGACGGAGCGTTTTTCCATGCCGGTGGTTGGGTCGCTCCGGCCATCGATGGTTCCTTCGTTTTCACGCAGGTCGCTGTATGCGCCGGTGAAGGTGAGGGTGTTCATCGATTCGAGGAAGGCCGTGTAGCCGAAGGACGCGGTCCACAGCGAGCGGTCGCCCAGTTTTTTGTGATACGGCTGCACATAGGAGCCGTATTCGCGGTTCACGGGGCGCTCCAGATGCGTTCCGTAAGAGAGGAGCAGCGACGCGTTCCAGGGATATATGGTTTTGTCCAGCAGCATGCTGGCGTCAAGGCGGTAAAAGCCGCGCCCCGTTATGTCGAAGCTGCTCGCCACATTGTCATACGGCGAAGTGCCGGTCGGCACCGTCAGCGATGCGCCGAAGTAGGCGGCGGGGACGAGGTCTTCCCAGCTTTTCACTTTCCATACGCACTTTATCTGATCGAAGTTTTCGTACCAGAGGTTGAGGGTTGTGTCGCCGATGCCGCGGGTGCTTGATGACGCGCCGGAATATTTGTTTTCGTTGAACACCAGCGGCAGGGTGGCGCTGATCTGCCAGTTATCCGCCAGCCGGTGGGCGTAGCCGAGGTTAAGGCGGTACTGTTTGAGATCGGAGCCGGGGGGATCGGGAATATGTTTTCCTCCCTTGCTCCAGTAGCCGTTGTACTTTTCGTAGTCGAGCGATACGTCGAGCATCGCGCTGGCGATTTTCGGCATTATCAGCGCGGAGGCCGAGCCTCCCCCGCAGCAGGAGGCGGCTTGCGCCGCTCCCCGCGGGAAAAGGAGGGCGGCCCCCCAGAGGAGGGCCGCCGCGAAAATGTAGCCGTGGGTGCGCCGTGCCATTACATGCCCGGCGTCAGCTTGAACGTGGCGTAGTTGGTGGCGGTGCCGCCGGCTGTGCCGGTGCTGCTGTTGTTGTACACGTTGCCGTTGATGGTGAGGCGCACCAGGAAGGTTGCCTGCGTGCCGCTGGTAAGCCCGGCGATATTGGCCAAGGTGAAATGCCCGGCGGTGGGCTGTTCGGTCATCGCGGTCCAGACGGTGCCGCCATCGGTGGAAACTTCCACCGCAAGGGTGTTCACCGTAAAGGCGGCGCTATTGAGCGAAAGCCCGGTTTTCAGGGCGGGCCAACTGGTCATGCCCTCCTGCGCGGCGATGAAGAGCTTCAGCGTACCCATACCGCCCATCAGGGTGAGCGAGTCCTTGAAGACGGGGTAGCCGCGGACCGAGGTGCTGCCCATGCTGGTGTAGGTGTCGGCGGAGTGTTTCAAAGTAACTTTTGAGGTGTCGCCCATGCTCATGCCGACGCCAGGGTAGAAGGTGGCGGTTTCAGCGCCGAGGGCAACCTTAAGCTCCCAGTAACCCATCGTGGCGCCGGAAGCCATCAAGTAGTAGACCACGCAGGTATATGTTCCGTCGCCGTTGTCGGTCACGCTGTCGACCGGGGTGGTGTGGCTCATGGTTGCCATGTACATCTTCGCCGTGAGGGCGGGGGTCAGGCCGGTCACCGCCGCGCCGGTGGCGATGTTGCTGACCTTTATCTTAAAGGTGGTTTTCCCCTGCATGGCGGCCATGGTTCCGGCAACATATTCCACCTTGTAGCTGGCGGTCAGCGCGGTTTTGGCGAACGGCGGGTTGCCGATGTCGGCGGCGGTGAGACCGCTGGTGTTGAGGGCATTCGCTTTCCAGTTCATCATGGCAAGTTCATATTTATTCTGGAAGTCGGCGGTCATCGGGTGGTGTCCCGATATCAAAATGGCCGTGGCGCCTTGCATGCCGTCCAGCGTGCCATCGGCCAAGTCGGTGGACACCGCGTCGATAAGGTCGAATTGGTGGTCTTCGGGAAGCCCCTGGTCTTTGACGAGCTGGCTGAAAACCGCCTCGTGGAATCCGGCAAGCTTTTGGGCCGCCATTTGGGTGGCATCGGTTGCCGTGGAGGCCATATCCGGCTTCACGGTGGTATCCGGCGTATAACCGAAGGTGGAAGCGAAAAGCGTGTTGGCGTCGGTCAACGTCTTGCCCCCCGCCACCAGGTTTTTCACGATGGTCGAGCCGGGGGTGAGGTATGCCGTGGAAGCGGTTGCGGAGAGGGTACCCCCCGCGACGTATGCGCTGAGGGTTCCGCCCGTGACGCCGGCGATGCCGGTGGCTTCATCGGTATAGGCGCCGCCGGTCGACTCGATCACCAGATTGTTGGCGAGCGATGCGGTGGGGATGTTCACCGTGTACGAGCCGTCGGCGCCGGAAGTGGCGGTGGCCACGACATTGCCGCCGTCTTTCACCGTTATTTTTGCGCCCGCGATGGGCGCGGCGACCACGGCGCCGGTAACGGCTGTTCTGGGAGTGTCGGTTGAGCTGCCGCAGGCGCTGATCATCAATGCGAGCAGCGCGAGCAGCGTGAACATCGTGAGCTGCACGAGGCGGTAAGTGGCTATGATCCCGGCCTTCCTGCCCTTGCGGACGGGCATATCAAGGTTCATCGGCGCGTGGCATTTAGGGCTGTTCATTAAATCCATCGTATCCTCATATCAAATCAAATGATGTTGTGCCGTGCGTGGACGCGGCGCGCGAAAAACGCGCGGACGCGGAACCGGCGCGGCAATTGTGTTATGCGAATGAACGGGATTTAGGCTGAAGGGGGGCGGGGATCGGGTTCTGCCCGGTCTTGGGGAAGGAGCCAGCGGCAAGAAGTAACATTCGCTCTCCGGCTGACGGCGGGCCGGGCCGGAGAATCGCTCAAAGCAAGGTCGTTATCGGCGGCGGGGCGATTGCTCAGCCCCGTGGAAAGCGGGCCGTCCGATTTGATGCAGCACCCCGTCTTCATATTGCATTTGAGCATCATGCTTTCTTTGCAGGCCTGCCCGGTGTGTTGCGGGCAGGGGGCTTGCGGTTCCGCGCCGCCGAAAGGCACCTCCTCGACGGCGGCCGCTTCATGGCCGTGGGCGGCATGCATCCCGCCGCGCGGCGCGGCATCATGTGCGCAATGTTCACCCGCGCCCGTCCGCGCGGCGGCGGGGAGCGCGAATAGAGTTAAAATGCCCGCCAGCAGAAATACCCTTCGCAATCCCCCCTGCATAATGCGCTCATTGTATTGAGTATTCCCCGCATCTGTCAACGCGCATAAAATTTGGTGTTGCGAGCACATTAACCGTCCGGTGTAGGAGCACATTACCTGTCCGGTTATATAAAACGTCCATGGAGGCGTTTTATGAGAAAGACGATGTTCGGGCAGGAGGTGTTACTCATGCGATTTCAAGAAGCGCATAGCGG